>NZ_VRUT01000057.1:0-28161 GCF_008039465.1 Methylobacterium sp. WL120
GGCCGGCCGAAGAGCGCCGAGCCCTTGTCGACGGGGGGCGCGGCGGGGGCGGGGCTCGCCGGCTGCTGCGCCGCGGCGCCCTGCAGGGCGAGGCAGGTCATCGCCAGGGCGGCGAGGCTTCGGCTCAGGACGGGTGTCACACGGCGTCTCCCAGGCTGGGCAGGATGCAGGTTCGGCGGATGCAGGTTCGGCAGGATGCAGGCTCGGCAGGATGCAGGCTCGGCGGGATGAAGGCGCGCCGCGCCGGCTCCCGTTCGCAATCGCATACGTTATTCACAACATGCGCCGCCAAAGCGAGGGCCGGCGCCGCGACCGGGAAACAGCAGCCCCGCCCCGTCACCCGCCGGCGCGGATGCCCTGACGAACGCACCCGCGCGCGGCAGGCCGGCCCGGCGCAACCTTGCCTTTTGGCATCCGATCCCCGAGAAACCGGCTGATCCGGAAGCGTGAGCGCGGCGTCGAGCCGGCGCTCGGCGAAACCGGAACGATCGAACCGCGTCGAGGAACCCGTCTCCATGCTCGATTACGCGCAGGCCCGACGCCTGATGGTCGACTGCCAGCTCCGGACCTTCGACGTGAACGACATCACGGTGCTCGACGCGTTCGATGCGGTGCCGCGCGAGGATTTCGTGCCGCCGGGGGCGGAGCCCTTCGCCTACATCGACCAGAATCTGAAGCTCGGCGGCAGCGAGGGCGACGTCCGCTACATGCCGGCCTCGATGCTGCTCGCCCGGATGATCCAGGCGCTGCGCGTCGGCAACGGCACGCGCGTGCTCGATGTCGGCACCGGATACGGCTACGCCGCCGCCCTGATGGCGCGCCTCGGCGGCCGGGTCACGGCCCTCGAAGCCGATCCCGCCCTGGCCGAGGCGGCGCGGGCACGGCTCGCCGGGACGCAGGTCGAGGTGGCGGAAGGACCGCTCACCGAGGGCCAGCCCAAGGCCGGCCCCTACGACGCGATCCTGATCAACGGCCGCGTCGAGGTCCGCCCGCAGGCGCTCCTCGACCAGCTCAAGGACGAGGGCCGCCTCGTCTGCGTGCTCGGACGCGACAAGTCGGCGAAGGCGACCCTGTTCGTCCGCGCCGGCGACGCCTTCGGCGCCCGCCCGCTGTTCGACGCCGCCCTGCCGGGCCTCGCGGCGTTCCGCGAAGAGGCCGGCTTCGCGTTCTGAGCGGCGCGTCGGTGCACCCCGGTCGCGCGCCGGGGGTGTCGCTTTTATGCGCCACGTCGGAACGATTTGGGGGCGGGCCGCCCGTTGGCCTGGGCCAGGTCTTAACGAATAGGCTAAGGTTCGCCCCAGGGCGGGCGTGACCGGGCCGGCGTGCAAGCGCGGCATCCGTCGCAAGACGGACGAGATGGTCTTCGAGAAACCGCAAGGGCTGATCGACGTGACACAACGCAAACCTGCGACGCGCCCCGCGCTTCGGCTGGCCGGCTTCGCCGTCGCAGCCGGGCTGGCGGCTGGTCCGGCGGCGTCCGAGACGCTCGAATCGGCGCTCGCGAAGGCCTATGGCGGCAACCCGCAGCTCAATGCCAGCCGCGCGAACGTGCGAGCGACCGATGAGAATGTCGCGATCGCGAAGTCCGGCTACCGGCCGACCGCGGCCATTAGCGCCGACATCGGCCAGAGTTACCTCGAAGGCCGCGTCTCCCGCCAGCAGCTCGCCGTGACGACGACGCCGGGAGGCGCCGGGCTCACGGTCAACCAGACCCTGTTCAACGGGTTCCAGACGGACAACAACACCCGCCGCGCCGAGTCGAACGTCTACAGCCAGCGCGAGAGCCTGCGCTCCACCGAGATGACGGTGCTGTACAGCGGCGTCACCTCCTACATGAACGTGCTCAGCAACACCGCGACCCTGGAGCTGAACCGCAACAACGTCGAGGTGCTCGAGGAGCAGCTCCGCCAGACCCGCGACCGCTTCAACGTCGGCGAGGTCACCCGCACCGACGTCGCCCAGGCCGAGGCCCGCCTCGCCGGCGCCCGCTCGCAGGTCAGCGTCGCGGAATCGAACCTGCGCACCAGCATCGGCACCTATCGCCAGAACATCGGCGTCGAGCCGCGTCAGCTCGCCCCCGGCCGCCCCCTCGACCGCTACGTCCCGGCCAGCCTCGATGCGGCGATCGCCATCGGCCTGCAGGAGCACCCGCAGATCCTGTCGGCGCTGCATGCGGTCGACGCGGCCGAGGCGCAGGTCAAGGTCCTCGAAGGCGCCCTCTACCCGACGGTCGGCCTGCAGGGCAGCGTCCAGCAGCGCTACGACCAGACTTTCCCCGGCGACAACTTCGTGTCCGCGTCGATCGTCGGCCGCGTGACGATCCCGCTCTACCAGGGCGGACAGGAATACGCGCAGATCCGCCAGCAGAAGGAGGTCGTCGGCCAGACCCGCATCCAGGCCGACCTCGTCCGCGACCAGGTCCGCGCCCAGGTTGTGGACTTCTGGGGCCGCCTGGAGGCGGCCAAGGCTCAGGTGATCGCGGCCCAGGCCCAGGTTCAGGCCAACGAGGTCGCCCTCAACGGCGTGCGCGAGGAGGCCCGCGTCGGGCAGCGCACGACCCTCGACGTGTTGAACGCGCAGCAGGAACTGCTCAACGCCCGGGTGAACCTCATCACCGCCCAGCGCGACCGGGTGATCTACTCGTACGGCGTGGTCCAGGCGATCGGCCGCCTGACGGTACGCTACACCGCGGTGCCGGTGGCCGCCTACAGCGCCAAGGTCCACTACGACCAGGTCAAGGACCTGTGGTACGGCGTGCGCTCGCCGGACGGCCGCTGAGGCGACGCGAATCGCGCGGGTTCCCCTGCGGGGAGCCCGGCAGGCCCGGCCGACCGGAATGCGGCGACCGAGACGTGATTTCCCGAGGACTGTGCTTCCGCTGCGCTTGTCGTGCGAGCGCAGCGTGGAATACTCCATCGGATAGGTGTTTTCCGTTCCTCTCACGTTTTCGAGCGCCGTCCGGATGAGTGCAGCGAGCCCCAAGATCCAGGACAAGGCGACGGAGAAGGCGCACGAGCCTTCCATGGAGGAGATCCTGGCCTCGATCCGCCGGATCATCGCCGACGACCAGGCCGTGAAGCCGCCGGAGCCGGCCGCCGTCCGGCCGCCCACGCACGAGAACGACGACGTGCTCGACCTCGCCGACATGGACGAGCCGGCACCACCGCCGCGCCCGGCCGCGAAGCCCGCTCCGCTCGAACTCGAGGCCTTGGACTTCGACGCGATCGACTTCGACGCGCTGGAGGTGGAACCCGAGCCCGAGCCGCCCCCCGCGCTGCGTGCGGCCGCGCCCCAGCCCGCACGCCGCCCGGAGCCGGCATATGACCCCGAACCTGAGGCGGAGACCGCGCCGCTGATCTCCTCGGCGGCCGGCGCCAGCGTGAACCAGGCCTTCAACCTGCTCGCCAACACCGTGTCGAGCCAGAACGCGCGCAGCCTGGAGGATC
Source organism: Methylobacterium sp. WL120 (assembly GCF_008039465.1). Lineage (NCBI taxonomy): Bacteria > Pseudomonadati > Pseudomonadota > Alphaproteobacteria > Hyphomicrobiales > Methylobacteriaceae > Methylobacterium > Methylobacterium sp. WL120. The sequence goes on from NZ_VRUT01000057.1 coordinate 3,447, forward strand.
TCGTCCAGGACATGCTGAAGCCGATGCTCAAGGCGTGGCTCGACGACAACCTGCCGGTGATGGTCGAGCGGCTGGTGCGCGTCGAGATCGAGCGGGTCGCCCGCGGCCGCTGACGGTACCTCCGTTACGGGCCGTGTTGACGGGAGGCCCGTGACGGGTTGAAAGCGGGCTCGAAATTCCGAGACGGACCCGCGATCACCCGCCCATGATGGACAAGACCTTCGACCCGGCCGGCGCCGAGGCGCGCGCGCGCGCCGCGTGGACGGACGCCGACGCCTTCCGCGCCGGGCGCCCGGACCGGGCCGGCGCCGAGCCCTACTGCATCGTCATCCCGCCGCCGAACGTGACGGGCTCGCTGCATATCGGCCACGCGCTCAACAACACCCTGCAGGACATCCTCGCCCGCTTCGAGCGGATGCGCGGCCGCGACGTGCTGTGGCAGCCGGGCATGGACCATGCCGGCATCGCCACGCAGATGGTGGTCGAGCGCCGGATGGCGGAGGCGCAGGAGCCCGGCCGCCGCGAGATCGGCCGCGCGGCCTTCCTCGACAAGGTCTGGGCCTGGAAGGCGGAATCGGGCGGCGCCATCGTCTCGCAGCTCAAGCGGCTCGGCGCCTCCTGCGACTGGTCGCGCGAGCGCTTCACCATGGGCGAGCGCGGGGCGCCGGACGAGCAGATGGTCCGCGCGGTCACGAAGGTCTTCGTCGACCTGCATGCCCAGGGGCTGATCTACCGCGACAAGCGCCTCGTGAACTGGGACCCGAAGTTCCAGACCGCGATCTCGGACCTCGAGGTCCAGCAGGTCGAGGTGAAGGGCCACCTCTGGCACTTCGACTATCCGGTGGTGGACGAGGCCGGCGCCGAGACCGGGGCGATCATCACCGTCGCGACGACGCGCCCCGAGACGATGCTCGGCGACACGGCGGTGGCGGTCCACCCGGAGGACGAGCGCTACACCGCGCTCGTCGGCAGCTACGTGCGCCTGCCGCTGGTCGGCCGCCTGATCCCGATCGTCGCCGACGACTACTCGGACCCGGAGAAGGGCACCGGCGCGGTCAAGATCACGCCCGCGCACGACTTCAACGACTTCGAGGTCGGCCGCCGCCACGGCTGCCGCCCGATCAACATCCTGGACAGCGAGGCGCGGATCGCGCTCGACGGCAACGCCGACTTCCTGGCCGACGCGAACCCGGATGCGGAGGCGCTGGCCCTCCACGGCCTCGACCGCTTCGCGGCCCGCAAGGCCGTGGTCGCGCTGATGGAAGCGGCAGGGCGCCTTCGGGAGATCGAGGCCAACACCCATGCCGTCCCGCACGGCGACCGCTCGGGCGTGGTGATCGAGCCCTACCTCACCGACCAGTGGTACGTGAACGTGAAGCCGCTGGCCGAGCGCGCGCTGCAGGCGGTGCGCGACGGGCGCACCCGCTTCGTGCCGGAGAATTCGGAGAAGACGTTCTTCCAGTGGCTCGAGAACATCGAGCCGTGGTGCATCTCGCGCCAGCTCTGGTGGGGGCACCAGATCCCGGTCTGGTACGGCAGGAAGAAGGATGAGGCGGGTACAAGTGGAGCGCGAACCCTACCGTTCGCACTAACGGATTTCTGCGCCACATCGGAAGCGGACGCGATCGAGCTGGCAAAAGCCTACTACGGTACGCCGAATGTCGTTGTTGTTGCCGAACCACCCGCCTTCAAACGCACCGATCCTCGCAACTACGATTTCCGCGATGAAAGCGGTCCTTACGAAATCTGGCGGGACGAGGACGTCCTCGACACCTGGTTCTCCTCCGCCCTGTGGCCGTTCTCGACGCTCGGCTGGCCGGAGAAGACCGCGGAACTCGCGCGCTACTACCCGACCAACACGCTCGTCACCGGCAAGGACATCCTGTTCTTCTGGGTCGCGCGGATGATGATGTTCGGCCTGCACGTCACCGACGACGTGCCGTTCGACACGGTCTACCTGCACACGCTGGTGCGCGACGCCTCCGGTGCCAAGATGTCGAAGTCGAAGGGCAACGTCGTCGACCCGCTCGGGCTAATCGAGCAGTACGGCGCCGACGCCTTGCGCTTCACCCTGACGGCGCTCGCCGCGCAGGGGCGGGACATCAAGCTCAGCCCGGCCCGCGTCGAGGGCTACCGCAACTTCGCGACCAAGCTCTGGAACGCCGCGCGCTTCGCCGAGATGAACGGCTGCGCCCTCGATCCCGCCTTCGACCCGAAGGCGGTGCGGGAGCCGCTGAACCGCTGGGCGCTCGGCGAGGCGGCGCGCGCGGTCGCCGAGGTCACGGCAGCCCTGGAGGCCTACCGCTTCAACGACGCGGCGGCCGGGGCCTACCGTTTCGTCTGGAACATTTTCTGCGACTGGACGATCGAACTCGCCAAGCCCGTGCTGCAGGGCGAGGGCGTCGAGGCCGGGCTGAAGGCGGAGACGCAAGCCACCATCGCCTTCATCATCGACCAGATCGCCAAGCTCCTGCATCCGTTCATGCCGTTCCTCACCGAGGAGCTGTGGGCGATCAAGGGCGAGGCGATCGCCAACCGCGGCCTGCTCACGCTCCAGTCCTGGCCCGACCTGTCGGGGCTGGCGGATGCCGAGGCCGAGGCCGAGATCGGCTTCGTCGTCGACCTCGTCTCCGAGGTGCGCTCGGCCCGCTCCGAGACCGGGGTGCCCGCGGGCGCCCAGGTCCCGCTGGTGATCGTCGGCGCCGACGCAGGCGTGCGCGTGCGCGTCGGCGCCTGGCACGACACGCTGGTGCGGCTCGCCCGCCTGTCCGAGATCGGCTTCGCCGACGCCGCCCCGCGGAACGCGGTGCAGCTCCTCGTGCGCGGCAGCGTGGCGGCACTGCCGCTGGAAGGGATCGTCGACCTCGGCGCCGAGGTGGCGCGCCTGAAGAAGGAGGCCGCCAAGGCCGAGGGCGAGATCCGGAAGCTCGACGGCAAGCTCGGCAACGCCGACTTCGTGGCGCGCGCCCCCGAAGAGGTCATCGAGGAGAGCCGCGAGCGGCGCGAGGCCGAGGCCGAGCGGCTGGCCAAGCTCCAGGAGGCGCTGGCGCGGTTGAGCGACCAAGCCGCTTGATCCTGCGCCGGCTGGCGAAGGGGCTCGCCGGCGCCGTCGGATCGCTCGTCGGATTGTTCGTCCTCGCCGCAATCCTCACGGCGAGGCCAGGCGACCCGGCGCTCTATCCACCACCGGACCCAGCGCCCCGGACGATCCACGTGGTCAGCCACGGCTGGCACAGCGGGGTGGCCCTGCCGCTCTCGGCGCTGACCGGGCCCGGCGCCGGCCCGGCCTTGCGCGACATCGCCGTGCGGTTCCGCGCCTATCCCACCCTCGAATTCGGCTGGGGCGAGGCCCGGTTCTACGCCGCGACGCCCACGCTCGCGGAGTTCGATTGGCGGCTGGCGCTCGATGCGCTGTTCACGCCCGGCGGCAGCGACGGGGTGATCCAGGTGGTCGGCCTCGATGCGGACCCGCGCACGAGCTTTCCCCGCGCCGACATCCTGGCGGTGCCGGTCTCGGCCGCCGGCCTTGAGCGGCTCGTCGCGCGGCTCGAGGCGAGCTTCGCCCGCGTCGACGGCCATCCGGTCGACGTCGGTCCCGGCCTCTACGGGCCGAGCCTGTTCTACAGGGGCGCAGGCCGCTTCTCCTGGACGAACGTGTGCAACCACTGGACCGCCGGGCTCGTCAACGCCGCAGGCCTGCCGGTGGCGCCGGTGATCGCGACGCTGCCGGGCGGGCTCATCCTCGACCTCGAATGGCGCTCCGGGGTGACGGCGGTTCCATGATGCCGGCGGCCGCCGAGGGCGGACCGGCGAACCTGTCGAAACGGTAATGCGCCGGTCACGGGCGGGTGAGGCGCTGGTCTCTAGAACGAACGCATCGCCCGCTGACGCCGGCGGCGCAGACGATTTCTCCTGGAGACCTATCGCATGTCCGTTCCCCAGACCCGCACCTCCGCCCGATACAGCCGCCGGGCCCTGGCCTCGGTCGCGACCGCCGCCCTCATCGCCGGCGGCGCCGTCGGCAGCGGCTACCTGCCCGCCGCCACCCCCGCCTTCGCCCAGGCGCTGCCGCAGACACCGATCGCCGCGCCGGAGCACCCGCCGGGCTCGTTCGCCAACATCGTCGACAAGGTGAAGCCGGGCGTCGTCTCGGTGAAGGTGAAGCTCGACGACGCCGCCTCCAGCGACGACGAGGAAGGCCCGGGCAACCAGCAGGGCCAGAACCTGCAGAACGTCCCGCCGCAGCTGCGCGAATTCTTCAAGCGCTTCGGCCAGAACGGCCAGAACGGCGGCCCGCCCGGCATGCAGCCGCAGCGCCAGGGCCCGCGCGGGGCGGTCGGCTCCGGCTTCATCATCTCGGCCGACGGGTACGTCGTCACCAACAATCACGTCGTCGACCACGCTAAGACCGTGCAGGTGACCCTCGACGACGGCCGGACGCTCGACGCCAAGGTGATCGGCAAGGATTCCAAGACCGACATCGCGCTCCTGAAGATCAAGGATTCCGGCAGCTACCCCTACGTCCAGTTCGGCAAGGCGGCCCCGCGGGTCGGCGACTGGGTGGTGGCGATCGGCAACCCGTTCGGCCTCGGCGGCACGGTGACCGCGGGCATCGTCTCGGCCCGCGGCCGTGACATCGGCGCCGGCCCCTACGACGACTTCCTGCAGATCGACGCGCCGATCAACAAGGGCAATTCCGGCGGCCCGACCTTCAACGTCAACGGCGAGGTCGTGGGCGTGAACACCGCCATCGCCTCGCCGTCGGGCGGCAGCGTCGGCCTCGCCTTCGCCATCCCGTCCGAGACCGTGCAGGCGGTGGTCGACCAGCTCAAGACCGACGGCAAGGTCGCCCGCGGCTACCTCGGCGTGCAGGTCCAGCCGGTGACGCAGGACATCGCCGAGGGTCTCGGCATGGCCAAGCCGAAGGGCGCCCTGATCGACCACGCCGAGGACGGGACCCCTGCGGCCAAGGCCGGCCTCAAGTCCGGCGACGTGATCGAGTCGGTCAACGGCAACCCGATCAACGACGCGAAGGAGCTGTCCCGCAAGATCGCCGGCCTGAAGCCCGGTGCGAAGGTGGAGATCGCCTACCTTCGCGGCGGCAAGTCGGACAACGCGACGATCACGCTCGGCGCGCTCCCGACCGACGGGTCGAAGGTGGCCTCGTCGGATACCGGGATGTCCGGCGGCCAGCCGCGGCTCGGCCTCGGCCTGGCGCCGGCCTCCGAAGTCGGCCTGTCCGACAGCGGCGTCGCGGTGGTGCAGGTCGACCCGGACGGCCCGGCGGCCGCCAAGGGCATCGAGCAGGGCGACGTCATCCTCGACGTCGCGGGCAAGAGCGTGACGCGCCCCTCCGACGTCGCCGAGCAGATCCGCACAGCCGAGGCGAGCGGACGCAAGGCGGTGCTGATGCGGGTGAAGAGCAGCAAGGGCGTGACCCGCTTCGTGGCGATCTCGCTCACCAAGAACGACGGCTGATCCGCCCTCGGTAGATCCCGACGACAGGACGACGCAGGCATCGGCACACCGCCGGTGCCTGCGTCGTCGGCGTTTCCATGTCGTCACGAGAGACATCTTGGCTCGCCCGCCCCGGCGGCGCGCGATATGCTTGGTTCCTCGCCTGCGCACGAGCGCCGGGACCAGCACCGGATTGTTGCGAGATGGCCGATTTCCGGAGCCTCGAGGTCTTCTACTGGGTCGCGACGCTGTCCAGCTTCCGCCGGGCGAGCGAGCAGGTGAACACGACCCAGCCCGCCGTGTCGCAGCGCATCGCCGCGCTGGAGCACGAATACGGCACGCTGTTCGAGCGCCGCAGCCGCGACGTCGCGCTGACGGAGCGCGGGCGGGTGCTGTTCGGGTTCGCCGAGCGGTTCCTGTCGCTCCAGGCGGAGATGGGGGCGGCCCTGGCGGAAACCGGCCGCACGATGGGGACGCTGCGGCTCGGCGTCTCCGAAACGATCGTCCACCTCTGGCTGTCGCGGTTCATCGAGCGGATGCGGGCGGCCCTGCCGGGGATCAGCGTCGACATCGCCGTCGACATCTCGCCGAACATGCAGGCGGCGCTCGCCGCCAACGAGATCGACCTCGCCTTCCTCGTCGGGCCGATCACCCTGCCGAGCCTCGCCAACCGGCCGCTCTTCAGCATCCCGGTCGCCTGGATCGCCGCACCGGGGCTGGTGCCGGAGGATGGGGCCCTGAGCCTCGGGGCGCTGATCCGCCATCCCCTGATCACCTACCCCCGGAACACCGGCCCCTACGTCGAGCTGCGCGACCTCGTGCTTCGGGCGAACCTGCTGCCCAGCCAGATCCACACCAGCGCGTCGCTGGCGACGATCGTGAAGATGGGGATCGAGCGGCTGGGGATCTGCGTGATTCCGCCGGCCGTCGTCCGGGACGAGCTGGCGGCCGGGGCGCTGCGGATCCTGCCCGCCGAGCAATTCCTTTCGGACCTGAACTTCACCGCCACCTTCGCCAAGCGCCCCGACGCGCACTTCGTCGCCGACGCCGCGCGCATCGCGCAGGAGGTCGCCGCGGATTGGGCCGCGGGCCGACAAGCGGATCGGGCCGCTGGCCGATAAGGCGAGGTTATCGCGCCTCATTCGCAATGACGATTGGCGCGGAAAGAAGCGCGGTGCGAACCTGCCTATCGAGACGGCACAGGCCCGATCGGGTCGAGGCCCGCGCCCCCGGGGCGTCGAGACCAGGAGGCGTGCGGTGACCCTGCATTTCCACCCTTCCCCCGCCGCCTATGCGGATGCGCGCGCGGCCCGGCGCGCCATCCGAAGCGGGGAATGGCGCAGGCACACGTCCGGCCTCGCTCCGGCCCACGTCCAGGGCAACCTGATGATCCTGCCGCAGGCGCTGGCGCAGGACTTCCAGACCTTCTGCCAGCAGAACCCGAAGCCCTGCCCGGTGCTCGGCGTCTCCCGGCCCGGCGCCCGCGACCTCCCCACGCTCGGCGCCGACCTGGACCTCGCCACCGACGTGCCGGGCTACGTCGTCTACGAGGACGGCGAGAAGGTCGCCGAGGTGGGCGACCTGACGCCCCTGTGGCGCGACGACTTCGTGACCTTCGTCCTCGGGTGCTCGTTCTCGTTCGAGTCGGCGCTGATCGAAGCCGGCATCCCCCTTCGCCACGTCGCGCAAGGGCGCAACGTCGCGATGTACAAGACGTCGATCCCGACCCAGCCCGCCGGCCCGTTCCACGGACCGCTCGTGGTCTCGATGCGGCCGATGCGGGCGGCCGACGCGATCAAGGCGGTGCAGGTGACGGCGCGGGTGCCCGCCGTGCACGGCGCCCCCGTCCACCTCGGCGACCCGAGCCTGATCGGCATCGCCGACATCGCCAAGCCGGATTTCGGCGACGCGATCGACATCGCGCCCGACGAGATCCCGGTCTTCTGGGCCTGCGGGGTGACGCCCCAGGCGGTGGCGATGGCCGCGCGCCTGCCGCTGTGCATCACCCACGCCCCCGGCCTGATGCTGATCACCGACCTTTTGAACCGGGACCTACCGTACCGCTGAGGCCAAACCCGGCTTCGCGGAAGCCGCCGCATGCTTCGGCGAGCCGGCGCGCCGACACGCACCATGAAGACATGACCCGATCCCACCCGAGAACGTGAGCAATGCCATGTGGTTGAAAGACACGAGCCCGCCGGAAAGACGCGTCCTGGCCGCCGCCTTCGCCGGATACGGCATCGATGCCTTCGACTACATGATCTACACCTTCCTCATACCGACGCTGGTGATCGTGTGGGGGCTGACGACGGTCCAGGCCGGCAACATCGCCACCGCCGCGCTCGTCACCTCGGCGGTGGGCGGCTGGGCCGCGGGCATCCTCGCCGACCGGTACGGGCGGGTCGTCGTGCTGCAGGGGACCGTGCTGTGGTTCACCATGTTCACGGTGCTGTCCGGGTTCACGCATTCCTACGAGCAGTTGCTGTTCACCCGCGCCATGCAGGGCTTCGGCTTCGGCGGCGAATGGTCGGTGGGCTCGGTGCTGATCGCCGAGACGATCCAGGCGCGCTACCGCGGCAAGGCGGTCGGCCTCGTCCAGTCGAGCTGGGCGGTGGGCTGGGCCGTCGCGGCCATCGCCTTCTGGGCGGTCTTCGCCCTGGTCGAGCCGGCGTCCGGCTGGCGCATCCTGTTCTGGATCGGGGCGGTGCCCTCGGTGCTGATCTTCTGGATCCGCCGCAACATCGAGGATCCGGAGGTCTACCGGCAGACCCGCTCGGCCATGCACGCGGTCGGCGACCGGGGCAACTTCCTGCAGATCTTCTCCCGAGACCTGATCGGCCGGACGGCGCTCGCGAGCCTCCTCGCCACCGGGATGCAGGGCGGCTACTATGCCGTCACGACCTGGCTGCCGACCTATCTCAAGACCGAGCGCAACCTCTCGGTGCTCAACACCAGTGGCTACCTGCTGATGCTGATCTTCGGCTCCTTCCTCGGCTACCTGACGAGCGCCTACCTCTCCGACCGGATCGGCCGCCGCAAGGGCTTCATCCTGTTCGGGTTCTGCGCCGGCCTGCTCGTGCTCGGCTACACCCTGGCGCCGATCACCGACACGGCGATGCTGTTCCTGGGCTTTCCGCTCGGCTTCTTCCTGTCCGGCGTCTTCTCCGGCATGGGCGCCTACCTCAGCGAGCTGTTCCCGAGCCGGGTCCGGGGGTCGGCCCAGGGGTTCTGCTACAATTTCGGCCGGGCCACCGGGGCGGCCTGCCCGGCGCTGGTCGCGCATCTGTCCGGATCGCTGACGCTGGGCATCGCCATCGGGGTCGTGGCGGCCAGCGCCTATTGCCTCGTGATCCTGGCGGCCCTCCTGCTCCCCGAGACCGCCGGCCGCGAGCTCGACGCAGACGGGGCGACCCCGGCCGTGACAATGCCGGCGGCGGCGTGACCAGCGACGGGACGGGAGCAGCGGACATGGCGAGCGTCGACCTGAACTCCGACCTCGGCGAGGGCTTCGGCGCCTACGCCTGCGGCGACGACGTGGCGATGCTCGGCATCGTCACCTCGGCCAACGTCGCCTGCGGGATGCATGCGGGCGACCCTGAGATCATGGCCGAGACCTTCGCGCGGGCGAAGGCGAACGGCGTCGCGGTGGGAGCCCATCCGGGCTTCCCCGACCTGTGGGGCTTCGGGCGGCGGCGGATGCCGTTCACCCCGCCCGAGATCGAGCGCCTCGTCGCCTACCAGGTCGGGGCCGCGCAGGCGCTCGCGACTTACGCCGGCCACCGCGTCACCTACGTGAAGGCGCACGGGGCGCTCGCCAACCTCGCCGCCGCCGAGCGCGACGTCGCCGACGCCATCGCCCGGGCGGTGCGGGCCGTCGACCGCGACCTCGCGCTGCTCGCCATCGCCCTCACCGCGCAGGTGCCGGCCGGCGAGGCAGCGGGCCTCGAGATCCACCAGGAGATCTTCGCCGACCGCGGCTACACAGAGGACGGGCAGCTCATCGCCCGCGGCCAACCCGGCGCAATGATCGAGAGCGCGGAGGAGGCGGCGAGCCGCGTCCTCGCGATGGTGGAATCCGGCGCGATCGTGACGGCGCAGGGCACCCGCCTGCCGACGCCGATCCGCTCGGTCTGCGTCCACGGCGATTCCGCCGATGCGGTCGCCACCGCCCGCGCCGTGCGTGAAAAGCTCGAAGGCGCCGGCATCCGGCTCGCCTCGTTCCGGGCCTGAGGCGGTGGAGCAGACCCTACGCCTGCTCGATGCCGGGGAGGCGGCCCTCGTCGCCGAGTTCGGAAGCACCGTCGACCCGGCGATCAACGACCGGGTCCTGGCGCTCGACGCGGCGTTGCGCGCCGACCCGCCCGAAGGCGTCCGCGAGACCGTGCCGACCTACCGCTCGCTGATGATCCACTACGACCCGCTGGTGCTGAGCCGCGAGGCACTGGCTGGGCGCGTCATGGCGCTCGCCGACGGCGCGAACGCGAGCCGGGCAGCGCCGACCCTGTGGACGCTGCCCTGCTGCTACGCCGAGACCAGCGACGGCGAACCCTGCGGCGAGGACGTCGCCGCCATCGCCGAACTCGCCGGCCTCTCGCCGGAGCGGGTGGCCGAGCTTCACGCAGGCGCCACCTACCGGGTCTACATGTACGGGTTCGCGCCGGGCTTCGCCTATCTCGGCGGCCTTCCGAAGGCGCTCGCGGTGCCGCGCCGAGCCAAGCCCCGGCCGCCGCATCCGGCCAACGCCCTGCTGGTCGGCGGCGGCCTGGCCGCGGTCGGGACCGTGCCGATGCCGACCGGCTGGTACGTGATCGCGCGGACGCCCGCCCGCCTCTACGCGCCGGAGCGCGACGAGACCTTCCCGGTCGCGGCCGGCGACCGCATCCGCTTCGAGCCGGTCGACGCCGCGACCTATGCCGCCCTGGAACGACGCGCCGCCGCGGGCGAGGTCGTGGCCCGGCGGGAGTCCTTCGCCGAGGAGGCCACGCCGTGAGCCCCCACCTCGCGATCCGCGCCGCCGGCCCGAGCGTCACGCTCCAGGATGCCGGCCGCCACGGATACCTGCGCTACGGCATCACCGCCGCCGGGCCGATGGACCCGCTCGCCTTCGCCACCGCCAACCGCGCCGCGGGCAACCCGGAAGGCGCGACCGCGATCGAGGTCTCGGCCGGTGGCATCACCGTCGCGGCGGAGGGCGGCCCGCTCGGCCTCGTCCTGGCGAGCACGGGCTTTCGCGTCGCCCTCGACGGTCAGGCGCTTCCGGCGTCCGTCGCGCTGACCTTGGAGCCGGGCCGGACGCTCGCCGTGCGGGCGGGCGCGGCCGGCGCCTGGTGCTACATCGCCGTATGCGGCCGGGTCGCCGTCGCGCCGACGCTCGGCTCGACCGCGACCCACACCCGGTCCGGCCTGGGCGGGCTCGACGGTCGCGCGCTCGCGGCCGGCGGCAGGCTCGCCGTCGAGGAGGCCCGCGCCGGCGCCGGCGATCCGCAGGCCCTGGTCGCGCCCTGGCTCGACCGGCCGGCGGAGGTGATCCGCGTGGTGCTCGGACCGCAGGACGACGCCTTCGCGCCGGACCAGATCGCAGCCTTCCTCGCCGGCCCGTGGACGGTCGGCGGGCGCGGCGACCGCATGGCCTGCTTCCTCGACGGCCCGCGCCTGACCCATGCGCGCGGCCACGACATCGTTTCGGACGGCATCGCCATGGGCGCGATCCAGGTACCGGGCGAGGGCCTGCCGATCGTGCTGATGGCCGACCGCCAGTCGACCGGCGGCTACCCGAAGATCGCGACCGTGATCGGCCCCGACCTCGGGCGGCTGGCGCAGGCCCAGGCCGGCGCGCGGCTGCGCTTCTCCGCCGTCTCGGTCGCCGAGGCCGTCGCCGCCCGCCGGGCGGAGGCCGCCTGCCTCGTCCCCGACATCCAAACGGAGCCGGTGATCCGTACCGCGTTCCCGTCCGAGCTGCTGCTCGGCCTCAACCTCGTGGGCGGCGTGATCGACGCGAAGGGGTGATGGTGCGACGCCAGCCGCGCAAGCGGTTGGACGAAGACTTGCTTGGGCACGGCGACATGGATCTCGACACGATCACCTCCGTCCGGACGCCGCGGGAGCCCGGTGCGCTGCCGGGCTGGCGCCCGGGCGACGCATGGCTCGCCGGCGGCACCTGGCTGTTCTCTGAGCCGCAGCCGCATCTGGCCCGGCTGATCGACCTCACCGGCCTGGCGCTGCCGCCGAGCGCGGCGACCGAGGCCGCTTTGAGCCTGTCGGCCACCTGCACCATCGCCGCCCTCGACCGCATCGAGTTGCCGCGGGCCTGGATCGCCGCGCCGCTGGTCGGGCAGTGCTGCCGGGCGCTGCTCGGCTCGTTCAAGATCTGGAACCGGGCCACGGTCGGCGGCAACCTCTGCCTCGCCTTGCCTGCCGGGCCGATCATCGCACTCGGCGTGGCGCTGGACGGCGTCTGCACCATCCGCACCGGCGCGGGCGGCGAGCGCCGCATGGCGGTAGCCGACTTCGTGCTCGGGCCGCAGACGACCGCGCTCGCCCCGGACGAGGTCCTGCTGCGCCTCGACATGCCGGCGGCGGCCCTACGGCGGCGCACGGCCTTCCGCCGGATCTCGCTCAGCCCGAACGGCCGCTCCGGCGCCCTGCTGATCGGGACGCGGGACGCCGACGGCACGTTCGCCCTCACCGTCACGGCCGCCACCCGCCGCCCGGTGCGCCTCGCCTTCCCGAGATCGCCGGGCGCGGACGACCTCGCCGACGCCATCGCCGCGGGAATCGACGACGCGCTCTGGTACGACGACGTGCACGGCGCGCCGGACTGGCGGCGCCACGTCACCGGCCTGCTCGCCGAGGAGATCCGAGCCGAACTCGGGGACGCCGCATGAGGATCGTCGTCAACGGCCACGCCGAGGAGGTCGCCCCGCGCCCCGGCCAGTGCCTGCGCACCCTGCTGCGCGAGCGCGGCTGGTTCGGCGTCAAGAAGGGGTGCGACGCCGGCGATTGCGGCGCCTGCACGGTCCACCTCGACGGCGAGCCGATCCACAGCTGCCTCCTGCCGGCGTTCCGGGCCGGAGGGCGCGAGGTCACCACCATCGAGGGCCTGTCCGGCCCGTGCCGGCCGGGGCAAGGGGCATTGGATCGGGCGCCCGATGCCCAGCACCCGATGCAGGCGGCCTTCGTCGCGGCGCAGGGCTTCCAGTGCGGGTTCTGCACGCCGGGCATGATCATGACGGCGGCGGCCCTCGACCAGGGCCAGAAGCGCGACCTCGGCACGGCGCTGAAGGGCAACCTCTGCCGCTGCACCGGCTACCGCGCCATCCGCGACGCCATCGCCGGCATCGCCGCCGCCGAGGCGGCGAGCTTGCGCGACCCGATCGGCCGCAGCGTGCCCGCGCCCGCAGCGCCTGACGTGGTCTCGGGGCGCGCCGCCTACACCTTCGACCTGGCGATACCGGGCCTGCTGCACATGAAGGTGCTGCGCTCCGAGCATCCGCACGCGCGGATCGTCGCGATCGACCGCGCGGCCGCCCTGGCGCTGCCCGGGATCGTCGCGATCTTCACCCATGCGGACGTGCCGGAGGCGCGCTTCTCCACCGGCCGCCACGAGAACCCGGCCGACGACGCGCCCGACACCCGCGTGCTCGACGACGTGGTGCGCTTCGTCGGCCAGCGCGTCGCCGCGGTGGTCGCCGAGACCGAAGCCGCGGCCGAGGCCGGCGTGCGGGCGCTCAAGGTCACCTACGAACCGTTGCCCGCGGTGTTCGACCCGGATGAGGCGATGCGGCCCGACGCGCCGCGCGTCCACGCCGCCGTCCCGGCGGGCGCGGACGCGCCGCCGCTAGAAGCCCGCGCGAACCTCGCGGCCGAGGCGCACGGCCTCGTCGGCGACGTCGAGGCGGGGTTCGCCGAGGCGGATCGCGTCTACGAGGGCACCTACCGCTCGCAGCGCGTGCAGCACGCCCACCTCGAGACCCACGGCGCGATCGGCTGGCGCGACGCCGACGGCCGCCTCGTGATCCGCTCCTCGACGCAGGTGCCGTTCCTGACCCGCGACGCGCTCTGCACCTTGTTCGGCCTCGACCGGTCGCAGGTGCGGGTGGTGGCGGGCCGGGTCGGCGGCGGATTCGGCGGCAAGCAGGAGATGCTCACCGAGGACCTGGTCGCGCTGGCGGTGCTCCGCACCGGGCGCCCGGTGAAGTGGGAGTTCACCCGCCAGGAACAGTTCGTCGCCACCACCACCCGCCACCCGATGCGCGTCCGGGTGAAGCTCGGCGCGAAGGCCGACGGTACGCTGACGGCGATCCAGCTCGACGTGGTCTCGAACACCGGCGCCTACGGCAACCATGCCGGCGGCGTGCTCCACCACGGCACCAACGAGGTGATCGGTGCCTACCGCTGCCCGAACAAGCGCGTCGACGGCTACGCCGTCTACACCCACACCCTGCCGGCCGGGGCCTTCCGCGGCTACGGCCTCAGCCAGACGATCTTCGCCGTCGAATCGGCGATGGACGAGCTCGCCCGCGATTTCGGCCTCGACCCCTACGCGATGCGCCGCCGCAACGCGGTGCGGCCCGGCGATCCCATGGTCTCGACGAGCCTCGAACCGCACGACGTCGAATACGGCAGCTACGGCCTCGACCAGTGCCTCGACCTCGCCGAGCGGGCGATGGCGGCGCCTTCCGGCGACCCGCCCCCGGAGGGCTGGCGCGTCGGCGAGGGCATGGCGATGGCGATGATCGACACGATCCCGCCGCGCGGGCATTTTTCGGATGCGCGGATTGGGCTGCGCGGGGACGCAAGCGATCGCGGGTCCCCTCTCCCAAGGGGAGAGGGACAGGGTGAGGGGCGTGACCTCTCCGGCATGGTCTCATCCCTCACCCCAACCCTCTCCCGCACGGGAGAGGGGGTCCGTCGCGGTGATGGCGCCCCTTCCGGCGGCACCGTCTACGAACTGTCCGTCGGCACCGCCGAATTCGGCAACGGCACCACCACCGTGCATGCGCAGATCGCGTCTGCGGCGCTCGGCACCACGCCGGACCGCATCCGCATCCGCGCCTCCGACACCGACGCGGTCGGCCACGATACGGGCGCCTACGGCAGCACCGGCATCGTCGTGGCAGGGCGCGCGACGCTGAACGCCGCGGAGGCGCTGGCCCGCGCGATCCTGACCCGGACCGCGGCGAAGGCGGGCGTCGCGCCCGCCGACTGCCGTTTGGAGGCCGACCACGTGGCCGTTCCGGGCGGTCGCGTCGCGTTGGCCGACCTGATCGCCGAGGGCCCGCTCGAAGCGGAGGGGCGGGCCGACGGCTCGCCGCGCTCGGTCGCCTTCAACGTCCAGGCGTTCCGGGTCGCGGTGCATCCGGGCACCGGCGAGGTCCGCATCCTGCGCAGCGTCCACGCGGCCGACGCGGGGCGCGTGATCAACCCGATGCAGTGCCGCGGGCAGGTCGAGGGCGGCGTCGCGCAGGCGCTCGGCGCGGCGCTTTACGAGGACGTGCGCCTCGACGCGGAAGGCCGCGTGACCACGCAGACGTTCCGCAACTACCACATCCCCGCCTGCGCCGACGTGCCGGCGACGGAGGTGCTGTTCGCCGACACCCACGACAGCGTCGGCCCGCTCGGCGCGAAGTCGATGAGCGAGAGCCCGTTCAACCCGGTCGCCCCGGCGCTCGCCAACGCGATCCGCGACGCCACCGGCGCGCGGCTGACCGCGACCCCGTTCGCACCGGACCGGATCTTTCGGAGCGTCGGCACGCGTTGAGCCTCAGCCCGGCGCGACGCTCCGGTCGAGGACGCGGCCTTGGCCCGGCTCGGACAGCACCCGCCCATCCTCGGCGATCACCCGACCGCGCGCGATGGTCATCACCGGCCAGCCGGTCACCTGGAACCCTTCCCAGGGCGTGTAGTCGGCGCCGTGATGGAGGGCGGCTTGGCGGATCGTCTCGCGGCGGTTCGGGTCCCACAGGGTTAGGTCGGCGTCGAAGCCGGGGCCGATCGAGCCTTTGCGCGGATATAGGCCGTAGAGCTTGGCGTGGTTCGTGGCGGTGAGCGCGGCGAACTGGTTCAGCGTGATCCGCCCCGTCGACACGCCCTCCGAGAACAGAACCGGCAACCGGGTCTCGATGCCGGGGATGCCGTTCGGGATCCAGCGGAAGGAGGTTTTTCCGCGCGGGTTCAACTTGCCGGCGGGGTCGTCGTAGCGGAACGGGCAGTGGTCGGAGGAGACCACGTCGAACACCCCGCGCTGCAGGCCGGACCAGATCGCCGCCTGGCTCGCGGCGTCCCGCGGCGGCGGCGAGCAGACGTACTTCGCGCCCGACATCGGGTCGTCGCCGATCCCCTTCATGTCGTCGGCCGTGAGCGTCAGGTATTGCGGGCAGGTCTCGGCGTGGATCTTGAGGCCGCGCCCCTGCGCCCACGCGATCTGCTCCATCGCCTGCTCGCCCGAGACGTGGACGATGACGATGTCGAGGTCGACGAGCTCGGCGTGGCTGATCGCCCGGTGCGCCGCCTCGCGCTCGACCAGTTGCGGCCGCGACAGCGCATGACCGAACGGCCGGGTCTCGCCGGCCTTCTCCAGGCGTTCGCTGAGGTAGCGGATCGCGTCGTAGCCCTCGGCGTGGACCATCACGCGGGCGCCCTCGCGCCGGGCCACGTCGAACACGTCGAGGATCTGGCGGTCGTTCAGGACGAGGTCGTCGTAAGTCATGAACACCTTGAACGAGGTGTAGCCGGCGGCGATCAGCGCCGGCAGCTCCTGGCCGAGCACCGCCTCGGTCGGGTCCGAGACGATCAGGTGGATCGCCACGTCGACGTGGCACTGCCCCTCGGCCAGCGCGCGATAGGCCTCGGCCGCCTCGCGCAGGGACACGCCCCGCGGCTGCAACGCGAACGGCATCACGCAGGTGTTGCCGCCGGCCGCGGCGGCGCGGGTCGCCGAGGCGAAGTCGTCGGCCATGACGATGCCGGGGCCGGAGGGCTGCGCGATGTGGACGTGGCTGTCGATGCCGCCCGGCAGCACCAAGAGGCCGGACGCGTCGACGGTGCGGGCGGCGTCGGCCACCCGCTCGGCGACAGTGACGATGCGGCCGTCGCGGATGCCGATCTCGGCGCGGAGCGTGTCGGCGGCGGTGACGACGGTGCCGCCGCGGATCGCGAGGTCGAATTCAGGCATTGTCCTTCGTAGCCTCGTCCGTGGACCCTGATGAGGCGGGCCGGTCCGCAAGGCCCTGGCACGATGCGTGCCCCGGTAGCCCGCATCCGCCGAAGACCGATCCGGGAGCCCCGATGTCCCAAAGCCCGCTGAACCGCTTCTCCGTCGCGCCGCTGGCGACGATGACGCGCCGCCTGGCCGACGTGGCGTCGGGCCGGGCCGAGCCCGATCTGGTGATCGCGGGCGCGCGGGTACTCTCGACCTATTCCGACCGCATCCTGCCCGAGCGCGAGATCTGGGTCGCGGGCGGCCGCATCGCGGCGGTGAAGCCCGCCGGCAGCCATCGCGGCGGCGCAGCGCGGTTCGATGCGGGCGGCGGCCTGATCGCGCCGGGCCTCGTCGACCCGCACCTGCACATCGAGAGCAGCATGGTCACCGCCTGCGCCTACGCGGAGGCCGCGTTGCTCAACGGCACGACGACGATCGTCTGCGACAGCCACGAGATCGGCAACGTGCTTGATGCCGACGGCGTCGCCTGGATGCTGGAGGATGCCCGCGAGGCCCCGCTCAACATCTACCTCACGGTGCCGAGCACGGTGCCGGCGACGCGGCCGGAGCTGGAGACCGCGGGCGGCGACCTCACCGCCGAGAAGATCGCCGCCCTGTTCGACGCCTGGCCCGAGGCCGTGGGCTTGGGCGAGAAGATGGACTTCGTCGCGGTCGCGGAGGGCGACCCGCGCGCGCACGCGATCATCGCGGCATCGCTCTCGCGCGGGCGCCCGGTCTCGGGCCACATCTACGGCCGGGACTTCGTCGCGGCCTACGCCGCGTCCGGCGTCACCGACACCCACGAGGCGATCGACCGCGACATCGCCGACGACCTGCTCGACGCCGGCGTCTGGATTTTCCTGCGCGGCGGGCCGCCCACCACCCCGTGGCACTCGCTGCCGAAGGCGATCGGTACGGTCATCGACTACGGTGCCGCAGGCAAGCGGGTCTGCTGCTGCACCGACGACCGCGACGCGGAAGACCTCCTCGCCTACGGGCTCGACTGGGTGGTGCGGGAGGCGGTGCGGATGGGCATCCCGAAGCCCGCGGCCTGGTCGATGGGCTCGCTGCACCCCGCGACCCGCTACGGCCTCGACGGCGAGATCGGAGGCCTCGGCGGCGGCCGCCGGGCCGACCTCGTTCTGCTGGACGACGACCTCGTGCCGCAATCGACCTGGTACGGCGGCGAGCTGGTGGTCGAGAACCGCACGGTGACACCCCGCCTCGACGCGGCCCTGTCGCGTCCCTACCGCTACCCGGCCCGGGCCTACGCCACCGTCCATCTGCCCGACCCGGTGCCGGCGCTGGTCCCGGCGCTGCCGGCGGCGCCCTGCACGGTCAACGCGATCCGCACGACGCTGCCGGGCATCGAGCTCATGCACGAGCGCGTGGCCCTGAACCCCGCTGGGGACTGGGCGGCGACGCTCGCGGGACACGACCTGTGCCACGTCGCCGTGGTGGAGCGGCACGGACTCGGCGGCCACGCGGCGCACGGGCTGCTGCGGGCCTTCGGGCTGAAGCGGGGCGCGGTGGCGAGCAGCGTCGGCCACGATTCGCACAACCTGATCGTCGCCGGGCTGAACGAGGCCGACATGCGCGTCGCGGTCGAGGCCGTCGCGGCGCATCAGGGCGGGGTCTGCGTCGTCGAGGACGGCGCGGTCGTCGCGATGGTGCCGCTGCCGGTGGCCGGCCTTCTCTCGGACAAGCGCGTCGGCGCCGTCGCCGAGGGGGTCCGCGCCCTCAAGGTCGCCTGGGAGCGGGCCGGCTGCACCATCCCCTATATGGGCTTCAACCTGATCCCGCTCTCGGTGATCCCTCAGATCCGCATCACCGACAAGGGGTTGGTGCTGGTGCCGGAGATGCGTCAGGTGCCGCTGTTCGAGCCGGCTTGAGAGGGCGTCGAGCCCACGCCCTTCGCCGGCACGCCGTTTTCCCGGACGCCCGGAGCGTCAGCGGAAGGTGATCCGAGAACCAGCAGAAGGAAGGGCCGCACCAGCGGCTCGATACGAACAACGCAAGGCTGACGAACGGCGCAAGGGTTTCCGACGCTTCGCGACGCTTTTCCGCTGGGTCCCGGATCGGGTTCCGCTGACGCTTCACCCGTCCGGGAAAACGGGTGCGGCCGTCATCGAAGATCGGACATCGCCGTGACCCGCACTCGACCCAGGAAGTCGAGCAGCGTCCGGTTGAACGCTTCGGCGCGCGTGACGCTGTGGGCGTGGCCGCCCTCGGGTACGAGGTCGAGGCGGGCGTTGGCGAGGCCGGCGGCGAGGCGTTCGGAGGCCGTATAGGGCACCAGCACGTCGTCGCGGGCCGCCATCACCAGGGTCTCGTGCGGGATTGCGCCGAGCCGGCCTTCGAGCGTGAAGCGCTCCAGCGCGGCGATCCGCGCGAGCACCGTCTCGGGGCCGGGGAAATGCGCCAGCGCATGCGCCTCGTCCGACGCGACCCGCGCGGCGTTCTCGGAGAGCCACGGGGCCGGATAGAGGAAGATCGCCTGCGCCCGAACGAAGGCCTCCGGGCCGGCCTGGTTCAGGAGCGCCTTGCGGGCGGAAAAGCACCGCAGCGTCGCGGAATCGATCGCGTCCCAGCCGTTGACGACGACGACGCGCCCGACGCGGGTGGGGTTGGCCAGCGCCAGCTGCAGGGCGATCAGCCCTCCGAGCGCGTGCCCGACCACGTCCGCGGTCTCGGTGCCGGTGGCGTCGAGGACGGCCAGCGCGTCCTCGGCCATCGCCGCGATGTCGTGGCCGGGCTCGAGCGCGCCCTTCGAGCGGCCGGTGCCGCGGTGGTCGTAGGTCAGGACCCGGAAGTGCGGGACCAAAGCGGGCATCTGCGGCGCGAAGTAGCCCGCCATCCCGCCGAGCCCCGGGGAGAGCAGGACGGTGCGCGCGCCGGAGCCCGCGACGTCGTGGTGGACCGGCATCAGACCGAGGTATCGACGGCGAGCGCGCCGACCGGGTGGCCGACATGCGCCACCGAGGCGATCTCCACCAGGGCGTCCGGCTTCGCCAGCCCGCACTGGATGCAGTAGCGCGCCGGCTTCTCGCCGGGGAAGTACTCGGCGTAGACCGCGTTGATCGCGGCGTAGTCGGCCCAGTCCTTGAGGAAGACGTGGTTGAAGGTCACGTCGTCCATGGTGCCGCCGGCGGCCGTCACGACGCCCTTGATCGTCTCCAGCACGTGGCGCGTCTGGGCGGCGGCGTCGCCGACGTGGACGACGTTGGCGTCGGCGTCGAGCGGCAGGGTGCCGGAGACGTAGAGCACGCCGTCCGCGAGCGTACCGGGGACGTAGGGCGCCAGCGGCTTGCCGGTGCCGGGCGGGATCACGACGGTCTTGGGCATTTTTTTGGGACTCTGTGTTCGGGTCTATTCGGCGGCAATGGCGTCCCTGGCCGACAGGGCGGTCTCGAAGGCGGCCACGTCCGAGACCCAGCCGAAGAAGGTCTCGATGTTGAGGAGCGCGCCCTCCTGCAGGCTCGGCGGGCCGGCCTGGTGGGTGGCGTCGGCGAGCACGATGCCGAAATATTCGAGGAAGAACCCGTCGCGCAGGGTCGATTCCACGCAGACGTTGGTGGCGATGCCGGTGAAGACCAGCGTGCGGATGCCCCGCGCCCGCAGGGTGCTGTCGAGCGCGGTGTTGTAGAAGCCGCTGTAGCGGGGCTTGCCCATGACGATGTCGCCGGGCTGCGGCTTGAGCGCGTCGACCAGATCGTAATCCCAGGTGCCGCGGGTGAGCAGCCGGCTGTTCAGCCCCGGCTGCCGCCGCATCGTCTTCAGCGCGTTCGACTTGTGCCAGTTCGGCGAGCCCGGCCCCCCGGCCTCGACGTAGTCCGCGTCCCATCCGTTCTGGAACCACAGCACGACGATGCCGGCCGCCCGCGCGGCGGCGACCGCGGCGGCGATGCGGCCGATCACCGGACCGGTCTGCGAGACGTCGAAGCCGGCCAGATCCAGGTAGCCGCCCTTGGTCGCGTAGGCGTTCTGCATGTCCACGACGATGAGCGCGGTCGCCTCGGGCGCGAAGGCGATCGGCTCGGGGCGCGCCGGCAGCGTCACGCCGCCGAAGCGGCCGGCCGGGTCGCGGTATCCGGCGGGCGCGTCCATCACGCGACCTCGGACAGGGGCGCCGCCGAAGCGACGTGCCGGCGGGTCCGCATCAGCGGCTGGATCTTCTGCCCGAAATCGTCGAGCCCTTTCAGGAAGTCGTCGAACACCAGCAGCACCCCGCCGGTGCCGGGCACGGTCATCACGTCGTCGAGCATCCGCGCCACGCTCTCGAACGAGCCGACGAGGGTGCCCATGTTGATGTTCACCGCCGAGGTCGGGTCGGCCATCTGGCGCACGTTGGTGTCGGCGCCCGACTTGGTGTCGGCCGCGCCCTGCACGCCGAGCCAGGCGATGGCCTCCTGGTCCGCCCCCGCCTTGTAGTGCTCCCACTTGGCGTGGGCGCCGGCGTCGGTCTCGTCCGAGATCACCATGAACAGCACGTAGGAGGACACGTCGCGACCGGTCTTCGCCTTGGCGGCCTCGAGCCGCGCGACGGTCGGCGCGAAGGCGGTGGGGGTGTTCACACCCTTGCCGAAGCAGAAATTGTAGTCGGCGTAGGTGGCGGTGAAGGCCATGCCGGCCTCGCTCTGGCCGGCGCAGATCAGCTTCATCGGCGCCTGCGGTCGCGGGCTCAGGCGGCAATCGTCCATCTGGAAGTACGTGCCCTTGAGGTCGCTGCGCCCTGTCTCCCAGAGCTCGCGCAGGATTTGCGCGTATTCGGAGAGGTACCGGTACCGGTCGGCGAAGAACGCGTCGCCGGGCCAGAGGCCCATCTGCGAATATTCCGGCTTCTGCCAGCCGGTGATCAGGTTGAGGCCGAAGCGCCCGCCCGAGATCGAGTCGATGGTGGCGGCCATCCGCGCGGTGATCGCGGGCGGGAAGCACAGGGTCGGCGCCGTGGCGTAGAGCTTGATCTTGGAGGTGACGGCGGCGAGCCCGGCCATCAGCGTGAACGATTCGAGGTTGTGGTCCCAGAACTCGGTCTTGCCGCCGAAGCCGCGCAGCTCGATCATCGACAGGGCGAAGTCGAGCCCGTAGCCCTCGGCCTTCAGCGTGACCGCCTTGTTGAGGGCGAAGCTCGGCTTGTATTGCGGCGCGTTCTCCGAGATCAGCCAGCCGTTGTTGCCGATCGGGATGAAGACCCCGACGTTCATCGCCGCGGCGGGTTCGTTCATCGGCCACCTCTCCGAACGCGAGCCGCGCCGCCCGCGGCGGGCCGGAAGACGGGAACGGTAGCGGCTCGAATCGGCCCGTCAAACCGCCGACGGGACTCTGCACAAAATCTCCGCGGGTTGCCCAGGCGATGCGCGCGATCCGCCCAGCCGGGAAGCGAAATCGCAGCGGATCGGGCCGGCGAAACGCGGTCTTCGATCTGGTAGACCGGGCTCCGGATCTCTTCCGCGAGGGACGACGCGATGCGCGAGACGCTTGCCCCGAACGCCGGCCCGCCGCGCGAGGCCGCCGGCTCCCGCGCCGCCTACCCGCGCCACGTGCCGATCACCACGCGCTGGGCCGACAACGACGTCTACGGGCACGTCAACAACGTGGTCTACTACGCCTTCTTCGACACGGCGGTGAACGGCCTGCTGGTCGAGGCCGGCGCCCTCGACATCGCACGATCCCCGGTGATCGGCCTCGTGGTCGAGACCGGCTGCCGCTACCACGCGCCGCTCGCCTTCCCCGATCGCGTCACCGCGGGGGTGCGCGTGGCGCGGATCGGAAGGTCGAGCGTGCGCTACGAGATCGGCCTGTTCCGCGGCGATGCGGATGCGGCGTCGGCGGAAGGCTTCTTCATCCACGTCTACGTCGACCGCGCCACCCGCCGTCCGGTGCCGCTGCCGGAGCCGTTGCGCAGCGTCCTCGAAGGCTGGACGCGGCCGGCTTCGCCGTGACACCTCCGCCGTGACACCTCCGCCCCCCCTTGCTATGGCGCGGGGATGAGGCGCCGCCGGCCCGTCCGGCCGTCGGCGCGAGCGGGTTGACCACGATCATGAACATCTTCGCCCTGTTCGAGGCGCGCGTGCGCGAGGCCGTCGAGGCGCTGGTCCGCGGCGGGACGCTTCCCGAGGGCCTCGACCTTGCCCGGGTCGTGGTCGAGCCGCCGCGCGACGCGGGCCACGGCGACCTCGCGACGAACGCCGCCCTGGTGCTCGCCAAGGAGGCCAAGACCAACCCGAAGGCGCTCGGCGAGGCGCTGGCCGCCGAGCTGCGCCAGGACCCGCGCGTGGTCGAGGCCGCGGTCGCCGGCCCCGGCTTCATCAACCTGCGGCTGGCGCCGGCCGTCTTCCACGACGTGCTGCGCGGCGTGCTGGCCGATCCCGCCGGCTACGGGCGCGGGCACATGGCCGGCGGGCCGGTCAACATCGAGTACGTCTCGGCCAACCCCACCGGCCCGATGCATGTCGGGCACGGGCGCGGGGCGGTGTTCGGCGACGCGCTGGCGAACCTCCTGGTCGCCGCCGGCCGGCAGGTGACGCGCGAGTACTACATCAACGACGCGGGCGCGCAGGTCGACGTGCTCGCCCGCTCCGCCTACCTGCGCTACCGCGAGGCGCTGGGCGAAACGGTCGGCGCGATCCCCGAGGGTCTCTATCCCGGCGACTACCTCGTGCCGGTCGGGCAGGCGCTGGCCGAGACCCACGGCCGCGCGCTGCTCGAAAAGCCGGACTCCGAATGGCTGCCGGTGGTGCGCGAGACCGCCATCGCCAAGATGATGGAGATGATCCGCGGGGATCTGGCCGCGATCGGCATCCACCACGACGTGTTCTTCTCCGAGCGCACCCTGCAGGGGGAGGGCGGCGGCGCCGTCGCAACGCTGCTCGCGGAGCTGCGCGAGAAGGGGCTCGTCTACGAGGGCCGCCTGCCGCCGCCCAAGGGCCAGGTGCCGGAGGATTGGGAAGACCGCGAGCAGACCCTGTTCCGCACGAGGGACTTCGGCGACGACACCGACCGGCCGCTGCTGAAGTCGGACGGCTCCTACACCTACTTCGCCTCCGACATCGCCTACCACCGGGCCAAGTACCTCGCCGGCGCCACCGAGCTGATCGACGTGCTCGGCGCCGACCACGGCGGCTACGTCAAGCGCATGCAGGCGGCGGTGAAGGCCGTCACCGACGGCAAGGCGAGCCTCGACGTGAAGCTATGCCAGCTGGTGCGGCTGTTGCGCGCGGGCGAGCCGGTGAAGATGAGCAAGCGCTCGGGCGAGTTCGTGACGCTCCGCGAGGTCATCGACGAGGTCGGCCGCGACGCGATCCGCTTCATGATGCTCTACCGCAAGAACGACGCGACCCTCGACTTCGACCTCGCCAAGGTGGTCGAGCAGTCCAAGGACAACCCGGCCTTCTACGTCCAGTACGCCCACGCCCGCATCCGCTCGGTGCAGCGGCAGGCGCGGGAGGCGTTTTCGGACTTCGACCCCGCGGACGCTGCCGGGCTCGCGGACGCGGACTTCGCGCTCCTGTTGGATGCGGGCGAGGCCGAGATGCTGCGGCTGATCGCGCAGTACCCGCGGGTGCTGGAGGCGGCCGCCGCAGCGCACGAACCGCACCGGATCGCCTTCCATCTCTACGAGACGGCGAGTAGCCTTCATAGTTTCTGGAACAAGGGCAAAGACTTGCCGCAATTACGGTTTGTTAATCCAACCGACCGAAAGTCAACTCGGGCGAGGCTAGCGCTGATCGAGGCGCTGCGAGGCGTCTTGGCATCCGGTCTCGCCGTCCTCGGCGTGAGCGCTCCGGACGCGATGCGGTGAGTGCGCCCCCGTAAAAGTCGGCGTAGGATGAGGATGCTGCCATGACGAACGCTTCGCGCGCGCCTGTCGACTTCGACGCCTTCGCGCGCGATCTGCAGCAGCCCTCGCCGGCCCCGCGTGGGGCCGAGCCGGCCGCGCAGAAGCCCGACCCGCTGGCGGAACTCGCCCGCATCGTCGGGCAGGACGACCCCTTCCGCGCGCTGCTCGCCGCCCGCGACGACCGGCGCGAGCCGGCGGCGCAGACGCAGGGCGCCGCC
>NZ_VRUT01000058.1:0-27809 GCF_008039465.1 Methylobacterium sp. WL120
AGCCCCGGCTGCCGCGGGTCCGGCGGGTGAAGCCGCCGCAGGCGCGCCCCGAGGGATCGCACGCCGAGGCGGCGCGGCCCGAGCTGGCGCGGTCCGCGGCGATCTGGTCGTTCGCCGACATCGCCGACGCCGCCTCCGAGCCGGCCGTCGCCGCGATGCCGCCGGCCCAGGCTCGCCCGACGCCGGTCGCCCCGGCGCCCACGGCGTCGCGCAAGGTCGTGACGCCCCGCACGGCCAAGCCCGCGCTCGCACCGGGCGAACGTTGGAAGCGGCGCCTGCCGCGCTCCTGCCGCTAGGACGGTCTGCACCGCGGGGGAGGCCGCCTCACGGCCCGTGATCCAAGGATCATGGGCGCTTCTCCGTCAGGCCGCCCGGCGCACGGCGTAGCGATAGCGGCGGCCATCCGCGTCGAGCAGTTCGCTGTCCGAGGTCTCGCGCCAGACCACGTCGTCCTCCGGGCGCGCCGCATCGGTCAGCTCGGTGCCGCGCACGATGCTGAGGGCGAGGCCGGCGCCGTAATTGGTCGCGGCGGCCTCCGCGATGGCCGTGCCGATGTCGGCCTCGTCCGGCAGGCAGGCGAACAGGACGCCGTCGGCGATGGCGAGCGTGTAGGTTCCCATGGCGCGCTCCGCGGTTTTCGAAGCGCCGGACCGTATGACCTGCGTTTCCCCGCGGAAGCCCGGCCGGTGGGATGCTGCAATGCGGTAGGCGACGGTCCAGGGCGCCGACGGGGCCGCCCCTCCGAGCGCAGGTGCGCGATGTCACGAGCCGGCCGGCTTCGGCCTCTGACGCGATCGTGTAGACATCACGAACCTTTCCCCGCCGCCGAACCCGCCGCACACCCATGACGGACCCGTTTCTCGATCGGCTCGCCGACCTCCTCGGCCTCGGAGGCCTCGTCGTCGGCGACGAGTTGGCGAGCCGGCCCGCGAGCTGGACCCGCGCCGCGGAGCCCTGCGCCGCGGCGGCGCTCGTGCGGCCCCGCAGCACCGAAGAGGTCTCGGCGGTGCTGGCGGCCTGCCACGCGGCGGGGCGCGTCGTCGTCCCGCGGGGCGGCGCCACGGGCCTCGTCGACGGCATCCTCTGCGCACCCGGCGACATCGCCCTGTCGCTGGAGCGCATGACCGGGATCGAAGCGCTCGATCCCCTGGCGATGACGATGGTGGTCCGCGCCGGCACCACCCTCGAGGCGGTACAGGCGGCGGCGGAAGCCGCGGACCTGTTCTTCCCCCTCGACCTCGGCGCCCGCGGCTCGGCGACGGTCGGCGGCACGATCAGCACCAATGCCGGCGGCCTGCGGGTGCTGCGCTACGGCATGATGCGCGAGATGGTGCTCGGCCTCGAAGCGGTGCTCGCCGACGGCACCGTGGTCTCGTCGATGCGGCCGCTGATCAAGAACAACACCGGGCTCGATCTCAAGCAGCTCTTCGTCGGCACGGAAGGGACGCTCGGCGTGGTCACCCGCGCGGTGCTGCGCCTGCGCCCGGCGCCGGCCGGCTACGCCACCGCCCTCGTCGCCTGCGCCGACGTCGACGCCGCCGCCGCCATCCTTTCCCGCGCGCAACGGGCGTTCCAGGGCCGGGTCTCGTCCTTCGAGGGGATGTGGCCGGACTTCTACCGCGCGATGACCGCGCCGGGCCGCTTCGCCCCGCCGCTGCACCGGGAGCACCCGTACTACGCGCTGATCGAGGTCGAGTGCGTGCCCGAGGAGGAGCCGCGCTTCCTGAGCCTGCTCGAAACCCTGATGACGGAGGAGATCGTGCGCGACGCCGTGATCTCGGCCTCCGAAGAGCAGCGCCGCGCGCTCTGGCGCATCCGCGACCGGGTCGAGCTGCTGGGGGAGGCCGGGCTGGCCCGTCCGTTCGACGTCAGCGTGCCGCTCTCAGCCATGGCCGGCTACGTCGCCGAGGCGAGCGCCCGGATCGCCGCGATCCACCCGGATGCGGGCAGCGTCGCCTACGGCCATGTCGGCGACAACAACATCCATTGGAACACCGCGCGGCTGCCCGACCCCGCCCTCGAAGCGCAGGTGGAGGCGGCGATCTACGAGCCGCTCGCCGCGCTCCAAGGGTCGGTCTCGGCCGAGCACGGCATCGGCCTGGAGAAGCGCGGCAAGCTCGGGCTGTCGCGCTCCGCAGCCGAGATCGCGACGATGCGGGCGGTGAAGCGCGCGCTCGATCCCAAGGGCATCCTCAATCCGGGCAAGATCTTTTCGGATCCCGTGGACTGATCCGGCTAAAACCCGACGCGGTCGCCGCCCTTGAGGGACAGCATCGCGCGGGCGTCGTCCGGCGTCGCGACCTCGAGGCCCAGCCCTTCGATGATGCGGCGGACCTGGGCGACCTGCTCGGCGTTCGAGTGCGCCAGCCGCCCCGGGCCGCCCCACAGGCTGTCCTCCAGCCCGACGCGGACGTTGCCGCCCATCGCCGCCGCCATCGCGGCGATGTTCATCTGGTTGCGCCCGGCACCGAGCACCGACCAGCGGTACTGGTCGCCGAACAGCCGGTCGGCGGTGCGCTTCATGTGCATCACGTCGTCCGGGTGCGAGCCGATGCCGCCCTGCAGCCCGAACACCGTCTGGATGAACAGCGGCGCCTTCACCAGCCCGCGGTCGAAGAAGTACTTCAGATTGTAGAGGTGGGCGGTGTCGTAGCACTCGAACTCGAACCGGGTGTCGTTGCCGGCGCAGGTGGTGAGGATGTGCTCGATCTGACCGAACGAGTTGCGGAAGATGATGTCCTTGTTCCCGAGGTACGTCCGCTCCCACGCGTGCTTCAGGTCCGTGAAGCGGTCGAGCATTCCGAACAGCCCGAAGTTCATCGAGCCGAGGTTGAGCGAGGCGACCTCCGGCTTGAAGGTCGCGGCCGGGCGCACCCGCTCCTCGATGGTCATCGTCGGCGCGCCGCCGGTGGTGATGTTCACCACGCAGTTCGAGCGCTGCTTGATGACGGGCAGGAACTTGGCGAAGGCCTCGGGCGTCTGGTCCGGCTCGCCGGTCACCGGGTTGCGGGCGTGCAGGTGGACGATGGCCGCGCCGGCCTCCGCCGCGCCGATCGCCGCGTCGGCGATCTCCTCCGGCGTCACCGGCAGGTACGGCGACATGCTCGGCGTATGGATCGCGCCGGTGACGGCACAGGTGATGATGACTTTTCGCGCGCTCGCCATGGTCGCTCCGTCCCTGCCTGTCCGCCCGCTCCGGGTCGTTCGGTCCAGATTTAGGGCTGCCGGGTGCCGCGGGCAAAGCCCTGGCCGCAGGCTCAGGCCGGGCGCGACCCGGCCGCCGGCCGTCTCAGGCGGCGCCAGCCCATCGCCACGCCGGAGGCCGCGACCACCGAGCCGGCCGCGAGCAGCAGGAGCATGAACCCGTCCCAGGCCGGGCGGTGGCGCACCAGCAGCCCGAGGTCGAAGGTGTGCAGCAGCTCGAAACCCCAGCGCTCGGCCCGGCCCGACCGGTCGAGCCGGCTCAGGATCTCGCCGGTGGCGGGGTCGATGTGGAACCACGTCGCCGCCGGGTCGTCGAAGGTCACGCGGAGCACCGGCAGGCGGCGTCGGCGGTGGTGCGAGGTCCAGTAGAAGTCCTCGCGGTCGAGCCGGATCGCCTCCATCGATCCGGCCTCCGGGACCAGACGTCGGGCAGCCGCCGCGACCCGCCCGGGCGCGACCGTCGGCGTGCCGCAGCAGGGCACCTCCCGGCCGTCGCGGCAGGCGATCGGCGCGAGCGGCGCGCCGCCGAGCCAGGTGAAGCGCACCTCCGCCGCCTCCGCGCAGGCTTGGCCGCGGATCGATGCGAGGTCGAGCCCGGTGCGGGCGCCGGGCGCGTCGGCGTAGCGCTCCAGCATCGCCTGCGTCGGAGCGGACGAAGAGAACCAGCGGTTCGGGTTCATCGAGAGCCAGCCGCTGACGACGAAGCTCAGCAGCGCCAAGCCGCCGACCAGCCCGCCGACATGGTGCCACCGCGCCAGGCCGCGATAGGGCGTCGCCGCGCCGGAGGGATAGCGGCGTGCGAGCCGCAGCCGCACCAGTCCGAGCGCGAAGCCGGTGAGGCCCGAGACCACCGCGATCCCGGACATCCACAGGATCACCATGCGCCACAGATCGGCCTTCGCCCGCAGCGGCGTGACGTAGAGCCAGTGCGGGACCGCGCCGAACCAGTTCCAGAACCGCTCGTGCCGCGTGGTGTCGAGGACGACGGCGCCGGTCGGCTCCGAGACGTAGAGCTCGGTGCCCTCCGGGTCGCCGAGCGCGATGCGGTGGAGCGGGCGCGCGGCGTCGTAGCGCTGGTGCACCGTCCATAGGTCGTAGGCGATGGTCTTGCGGAACGCCGGGTGCCGGCTGCGCGGATCGTGCCCCGCGACGGCGAGCGCCTCGTCGGGCGTCGCCGGGCCGATCGGGCGTCCGTCGACCGCCGAGACGGCGCGGCGTGCGCCGTCCCATCCGACGACGCGGTAGACCGGCTCGGCGCCCCGCATCGACAGGCTTAAGCCCCGGGGAAAGCGCGCTTCGCCGGCGAGCGCCGCGTCGGGCTCCACCCGGACCGCGTCCCATGCGATCGCGGGCAGGCCGGCGCGGCGCTCGGGCTCGGTGAGCGTGGGGTAGGCGACGTACATCATCACCGCGCCGCTCGCGAACCACATCGCGAAGAACAGGCCGGTGGCGATGCCGAGCCAGCGGTGGCCGAGATGCAGCCAGCGCTTGCCGGCCTTCGCCAAGGCGCGTGCGGAGGACGCCATCTCAGAACGCCGTCGTGAAGGCGACTTCGACCGAGCGCGGGCGCCCGAGCAGCCAGTTCGTGCCGACGCCGTCCACCGCGTTGCCGCTGATCGCGTAGACCTTGTCGAACAGGTTGAAGACGCGGAACGACAGGCGCGAGGCCGGCGTGACCTGATGGTCGAGGCCGAGGTTGACCAGGCCGTAGGCCGGGCGCCGCGC
The DNA here is from genome assembly GCF_008039465.1 of Methylobacterium sp. WL120. Classification (NCBI taxonomy): domain Bacteria; kingdom Pseudomonadati; phylum Pseudomonadota; class Alphaproteobacteria; order Hyphomicrobiales; family Methylobacteriaceae; genus Methylobacterium; species Methylobacterium sp. WL120. The sequence continues at coordinate 4,930 of NZ_VRUT01000058.1, forward strand.
GGTGTTGCCGAAGTCGCTGAACACCTCGCCGACATACTGGAACCCGACCCGCGCCTCCCAGCGCGGCGCGAAGGCGTAGTTGACCCAGAGGTTGGCGACGCGCTCGGGCACGTCGATCGGCTGCTTGCCGGCATAGGAGACGGTCGCGCCGTCCACCGTCTGGTCGAAGGTGTCGTACTGCGCCCGCAGCAGGGCGAGGTTGGCGTCGAGCCGCCAGAGCGGCGTCACCTGCAGCGAGAACGCGGCCTCGACGCCCGTGGAGGATTGCCGCCCGACCTGGGTCGCGACGTTCGGCTGGCCCGGCACCGCCGAGATCAGGTTGTCCTTGACGATGCGGTAGCCGGCGAGCGTCCACTCGCCCCGGCCGTCCCAGAACACCCCCTTGGCGCCGACCTCGACCTGCTCGCCGGTGGAGAGCTTGAAGCCGGACAGCGACTGCGACAGCGTGATCAGGCTGTTGACCGGGTCGGTGGCGGTGGCGACCTGCGCGTAGAGCGCGGTGTCCGGCGTCGGGTTGAACACCAGCCCGAAGCGGTAGCCGAGCCCCTGGTAGGCCTTCTCGAACTGCGCGTTGCTCACGAGGTTCTCGCGTTGCAGGTTCGAGGCGTCGAAGCGGACGCCGCTGAGGAACGACAGCCGGTCCGACAGGATCAGCCGGTTCTCGGCGAAGACCGAGGCCTGGTCGGTGCTGGTGGCGTAGGCCGGGCTCGCGCGGCCGTTCACCGGAAACAGCCCCGGATCGTAGCCCACCAGCGGCACGCTGGTGACGAGGCCGGCGCCCACGGTGGAGAAGTTGTTGGTGTGGCGGAAGTCGACGTGGTTCACGTCGAAGCCGGCCAGGAGTTCGTTGCGGAAGCCGAGCAGCGTGCCCTTGAACGCGGCGTCGAACCGGTTCCCGACCTGCTCCTGTTGATGGTAGATCTCGGTGTAGTCGCTCCGGTCGACCAGGCCGGTGGTGCGGTTGAAGGCGTAGGTCTCGACGTCGAGCCAATGGCGCCGGCTCTGCAGCCGGTAGGCGGTGTTGCGGATTGTGACGTCGGCGCTCGGCGTCCACTCGGTCTTGAACTGAGTCCAGTTGTCCGCCCAGGTGATCTTGGAGTCGTGGACGTTGTAGTTGCTGAACCGGATGCGGTCCAAGATGCGCCCCTCGACGAGCGGCGTCCCCCAGTAGCGCGCCGGCTCCTGGTAGCCGAGGTCGTGACTCAGGGTGAAGGCGAGGTCGGGCGTCGCCTGCAGCAGGAGCGCGCCCGAGACCGCGAGGTTGCGGAAGTCGCCCTCCGGGCTCATCCAGCCGCCGGCGCGGTTCCCGCTGACGTTGAGGCGGTAGGCGACCGCGTCGCCGATCGGGCCGCCGGAATCGAGCGCGAGCCGCGCGATGCCGTCCGAGCCGACCCCGGCCCGCACCACGTTGACGGGCGTGAAGGTCGGCTTCTTCGTCACGACGTTGATCACGCCGCCGATCGCCCCGTCGCCGTAGAGCACCGAGGCCGGCCCGCGCAGCACCTCGATGCGCTCGACGTTCCAGGTGTCGAACGGGAAGGTCACGGTGTTGGCGCCGACGAACAGTCGCGTGCCGTCGTAGAGCTGCTGAATCGAGTTCGGCCCCGAGAACCCGCGGCTGGTGAAGGCGCCGTTGCCGTTGCCCGGCGCGGCGATGGTGGTGATGCCGGTGGCGTTCTGCGTCACGGCCTCGGCGACCGTGTCTTGCCCGCGCAGGCGCGCGGTCTCGCCGGAGATGATGTCGACGCTGCCGGGGGTCTCCAGCGGCGTGAGGCCGAGGCGGCTCGCGCCGCGATCGGGCGTGCGCAGGTTGAGGCCGACCGGCGCCGCGCGGGTCGGGCCGACGCCGTCGCCGGACACCGTCAGGGTGTCGAGCAGGACGCTCGACGGCTCGCCCGCGGCCGGCTGTGCGCCGGCCTCCCGGGGAAGGCCGGACGCGGCGAACGCCGTGGCGGCCAGCAGCAGGCGACGGGTCGTGCGCCCGGAGGATCGTGGGGATTTCCGGAAAACGAACATGGATCGGTTGCGGCTCTGACGGCGCGGCGCGACGGCCTGCCTGCCCGGGTATCGACCACAAATGTAACAATGTTACAATCGTGCGGTCGCCGGAACGCGAGGCGGCCGTCGGCGCACGCGGGCCGGGCGGCTGCGTGGGCGTCGGTCGGCGCGGGTCTCGCGGCTGGCATGGGCATGGACGGGGCGTGCGGACGCGTGTGGTGGCACGTCACCGCGAACGAGGCCGCCCCGCGTCCGCCCGATCGGGCGCACGCGTCTCGACACCCGCCGAGGCACCCCGCCCGACGCGTTTCGCGTGTGACCACGACTGACGGCAGGTCTCCTGGCTCGCGGGTCGCTGCCCCTCATCGTCTTCCCAGGTGCCGTGACCCAGTGACGTGTTGATGGAGGGCTCGCCGCTTACAGTTGCGGGGGCAGCCGCGGCATCGGTGAGACCCTCTCGGACCTCGTCCTCACCGCGTTCCCTTTTGATCCCCGAAGGGAACCGTCCCGGCCAAGTGGCCGTGGCGGAGGCGTCGAGTCAACGCCTCGAATCACGACACTGTGGGTTGTGGCCCGGCGGCGACACGTGAAGCGCCTCCCGCCATGCGCCCTCAGCCGTGCGATCCGTCCCGCGTCGGCGCCTCGACGACGACGCTCGGCGGCAGCGTCCCGCCGGCGCCGCCCAGCACCGCGCCGAGGTTGCCGGGCGGGGCGGTCTCGGCGTCCGGCGTCGGCTCGCCGCCGGACGCGTGCTCGTCCGCCACCTCCGCCACCGCGGCCGTTGCGATCAGGCCGAGGCCGGCCGCGTGCCGGGCGATGGCGGTGCTGTCGGCGGCGATGACGAGGTGGCTGCCCGCTTCCGCCACCACCTGGGCCAACGCCTCGATCTCGCTAATGCGGTCGGCGTCGCGCGAGACGTTGCGGATGTAGACCGCCTTCACCCGGCCGGGATGGTCGGCGACGATCCGCCCGTACACCTCGGGGTCGTGCTGGCCGCTGTCGCCGATCAGCACGAAGGGCAGGTCGCGATAGAGCGACAGCATGTGGACGATCAGCGCGCGCTTGTGGTCCTCGGCCCGGCGGGGGAGGGGGTGCTTCCACGACAGCCCCCATTCGCGCAGGAACAGGATCGGGCCGACCGGGATGCCGTGGATCTTGAAGAACTCCGACAGCATCTCGTAGAGGCCCCAAGGCGCCCGCGAGACGTAGAGCATCGGGTTGGCCTGGGTGCCGTCCGGGCCGACGTAGAGCGCCCGGTAGAGCGCGGCGACGCCGGGGAAGGCGACGCGGTTCTCGGCATCCTCCACGAACAGCCGCCACAGCATCTTCACCTTGTTGGCGACGCCGGTGCGCATCACCGTGTCGTCGATGTCGCTGACGACGACGCAGCCGGTGGCGCCCGGCGGCACGAACACCAGCGCCCGCGCCTGCACGGGCGGCTCGGCCTCCAGCGTCAGCGCGACCTCGTGCCAGCCCTGGTCGCCCGCGGGCAGGGATCGCGGGTTGAGGTGGACGCGGAAGTAGCCGTCGCGGTCGGTCTCCACCCGCGTCTGCGCGCCGCCGAAGCGCGCGGTGACGGCGGCGCCCTTCAGGGCCCGCCGGGCGATCCGCCGGGCGATGTCGCGCAATTCCGTGCGCAGGCTCTCGTCGCCCGGCGCGGTGTCGGGGTGCGACTGGCGGAAGATGCGGCCGATCAGGAAGATCTCGTCGGGCGAGCCGTAGCCACGATAGGGCTCGATCACGATGCCGCCGCGCCCCTGCGCGCGGCGCACCGGCCGCGCGACGAGCTTCAGCGCCCGGATCGCGCCCTTCCTCCAACGCCGCACGCCTGCCCCCATCGCTACCCGTCCGCCTCTGCCGTCCGCCTGCCTCGTTCGCGACGGTCAACGCCGCAACCGGCGCATCGGCACCCTCGCGCCGGCCCGTTCACGCGGGCGACCTTAAGGCTGCAGCTCGAGCGAGCCTTCGGGGCCAGCTGGCTCGTCCATCAGCGGATGGAGGTCGCGCACCATGGACTTCAGGCGGTCGTCGAGGACATGCGTGTAGATCTGCGTCGTCGAGATGTCGGCGTGGCCGAGCAGCTCCTGCACGATCCTGAGGTCGGCGCCGTTGTGCAGCAGGTGGCTGGCGAAGGCGTGGCGCAGCACGTGCGGGCTGACCTTGTCGGCGCGAAGGCCTGCCGCCTCCGCCGCCGCCTTCAGGTCGCGGGCGAAGGCCTGGCGGGTGAGGTGGCCGCTCTCGCTATCGGCGGGAAACAGCCACGGCGCCTCGCCCGGCGAGGCCGCGAGATGCCCGCGCATCGCGTCGCGCGCCAGCTCGGTCAGCGGCACCAGGCGCTCGCGCCCGCCCTTGCCGCGGACCACGAGGTAGCGCTCGCGGGTGGACGCCGCCGAGCGCGGCAGCGCGATCAGCTCGGAGACGCGCAGGCCCGTGGCGTAGAGCAGTTCGAGCAGGCACAGCATCCGCCGCGCCCGGCGGGCCTGGCCTTTCGCCTCGGCCGCATCCGCCGCGTCGGCCTGCGCGCGCGCCACCGCGAGCAGCCGGTCGACCTCGGCCACCGAGAGCACCTTCGGCAGCGTGCGGCCCCGGCGCGGGCCGGCGAGCGGCGCGCTCGGGTCGGATTCGGCCATGCCCTCGGCGTAGAGGAACTTGTGGAAGCCGCGGATGCAGGACAGCCGGCGCGCGGCCGACGCCGGCTTCAGGCCCCGCGGCTCGAGGGAGGCCACGTAGGCGCGAAGGCCCGCCGCCTCGATCTCGGCGAGGTCGAGACTTTCGTCGGCCAAGTAGCCGAAATAGTCGTCGAGGTCGCGGCGGTAGGCCTCGAGGGTGTTCTTCGCGGCCCCGCGCTCGGCGGCCAGCATGTCCAGGTAGGCCGCGATCTCGGGAGGCGTGGGCGGTTCGGGCTCGGGCGGGCGCTCCCGCTTCACCGAGCGCCCGGCTGGAGCTTCGAGGCGGGGATGGCGACGCTCATCTCCCGCGGCGTCGGCGTCACGAAGGTCGCGAGCGCGAACATGCCGGCGAAGACGAGGCCTGCCAGGATCGCGAGGGTGGCGAAGAAACGAAACAGGGTCGGCACAGGGGGCGAACCTCGGGGCACGCGGACGCAAGGGTACGTGGGGCGCAGCGGGAACGGTGCGTGTTTTGCGCTGCGGCACCTCGGGTTGCACCACGCCGCCGCGGCGCTGGCAAGGCCCGCGGAGACACAGCGCGCGCGCGATTCGCGGAGACCACGCGGCGAACGCGCCTGCCCCGAGATACCGGGGGGCAGGGGGGACAGGGAGGCGGGCCGCATGGGTGATAACCCCTCGGACTTGGTATATGACCCGGGGCTTCGCCGCCTGCGCGCCCGCACCCGCCGATCCGCCCGTCCGTTGCCAGCTATGCCGAGCCCCTTCAGATGACCACGCCCGAGCCGACGGGCGATCCGATCGAAGCGCGCCTGCGCCGGGCCCTCGGCTCGCGCTCGATCGTGCTCGTCGGCCTGATGGGGGCGGGCAAGAGCACCGTCGGCCGACGCCTGGCGAGTCGCCTGGGCCTGATCTTCAAGGACGCCGACATCGAGATCGAGGCGGCCGCCGGGCTGACCATCCCCGACATCTTCGCGATCTACGGCGAGCCGAGTTTTCGCGACGGCGAGGAGCGGGTGATCTCGCGCCTGCTGCGGGCGGGGCCGCTGGTGCTGGCCACCGGCGGCGGCGCGTTCATGCGCGAGACGACCCGGGCGCGGATCGCGGAATCGGGCGTCTCGGTCTGGCTGAAGGCCGAGCTCGACGTCCTGATGCGGCGCGTGCGCAAGCGCGGCAACCGCCCGCTGCTCCAGACCGAGGACCCGGAGCGGACCATGCGCGACCTGATGGACCTGCGCCATCCGGTCTACGCCGGCTCCGACGTGACCGCGCTGTCCCGCGACGTCGCCCACGACCGCGTCGTGCAGGACGTGCTCGACGCCCTCGACGCCTACCTCAACCCGCCCGACGAGAGCCGCGCGGTCGCCGCGCAGTGAACCCCGCATGACCGATCCGCTCACCGTCCACGTCCCCCTCGACCAGGGGCGCGACTACGACATCCTGATCGGCCGCGGCCTGATCGCCGGCGCCGGCGCCCGCGTCGCGGCTTTGGGCGGCAAGGCGGCGGTGATCGTCAGCGACGAGACCGTGGCGTCGCTCTACGGCGACGCCTTGCGCGCGAGCCTGGAGGACGCGGGCCTGCGCTCGGGCCTCGTCGCGGTGGCGCCGGGCGAGGCCTCGAAATCCTACGCGACCTATGCCGCGGTCTGCGACGGCCTGCTGGCGCACAAGGTCGAACGCGGCGACCTCGTGGTGGCGCTCGGCGGCGGGGTGGTCGGCGACCTCGCGGGCTTCGCCGCGGCGACCCTGCGGCGCGGCGTGCGCTTCGTGCAGGTGCCGACGAGCCTGCTCGCCCAGGTCGATTCCTCCGTCGGCGGCAAGACCGGGATCAACTCGCCGCTCGGCAAGAACCTGATCGGCGCGTTCCACCAGCCCCGCCTCGTGCTGGCCGACACGGCCACCCTCGACACGCTCTCGGAGCGCGAGATGCGGGCGGGCTACGCCGAGGTCGCCAAGTACGGCCTCATCGCCGACGCCGGCTTCTTCGACTGGTGCGAGGCCAACTGGCGCGGAATCTTCTCCGGCGGCCCGGAGCGCGACGAGGCGGTGGCGATCTGCTGCCGCGCCAAGGCCGGCGTCGTCGTCCGCGACGAGCGCGAGGACGGCGAGCGCGCGCTCTTGAACCTCGGCCACACCTTCGGCCACGCGCTGGAGCGCCTCACGGGCTACGAGTCCGCCCGCCTCGTCCACGGCGAGGGCGTCGCGATCGGCTTGGCGCTGGCCTTCCGCTTCTCGGCCCGCCTCGGCCTGTGCCCCGGCCAGGATGCCGGCCGCGTCGCCAACCACCTCGCGCTCGCCGGCCTGCCGACCACGCTCCAGGCCGTGCCCGGCGGCTGCGGCGACGCCGACGCGCTGCTCGACGCCATGGCCCAGGACAAGAAGGTGAAGGACGGCGCGCTGACCTTCATCCTCGCCCGCGGTATCGGGCAGAGCTTCATCGCCCCGGGGATCGAGACGAACGCGGTGCGGGCGTTCCTGCAGGACGAGCTGGGGGCGGCGTGACGCCCCGCGCCGGGCCCGGCACCAGGCGTTAACCGTCCGGGCGCTATCCTGTCGGCCTCGCCGGGTCGGAAGCACTGCACATGCGCGCGTCATCGGGTATCGCCGTGCGCCCGGGCGGCGATGCGGACCTCCGGAGCCTCTTCACGGACGACGCACGCCTGCTGCGCTTCGCCCGGCTCGCGGCTGCCTTCCTCGCCCCCGTGACCCTCGTCCTCGCTTTCGCGGCCTGCGGCTTCGGTCCGGACCCACGGCACAACTGGCTTGGCGACGTCGTCGGCAGCGACCTCTCGCAGGTCTGGGTCGCCGGGGCGCGGGCGCTCGCAGGGCGCGCCGCCGAATCCTACGAGCTGGCGGTGCATCTCGCGAACCTCGCCGCCGCGTTCGGGCCGGAATGCCGCTTCGCGTGGCATTATCCCCCGGTCTTCCTGATTCCGGCGGCGGGGCTCGCCGCGCTCTCGCCGCAGGTCGCGATCCTCGCGTGGATGACGCTGTCGCTCGCCGTCTTCACCGCCGCCACGTTCGTCGCGACCGGGCGGCGCGACGCGGTGCTGATCGCGCTCGCCCACCCGTTGGTGTTCTGCAACCTCACATACGGCCAGAACGGTCTCATCACCGCGGGTCTGCTGACGCTCGGGGCGACGCTCGTCGATCGCCGTCCGTGGCTCGCGGGCCTGTGCTTCGGGCTGGTCGCGTACAAGCCGCAGCTCGCGGCCTTCGCGCCCGTCGTACTGCTCCTGACAGGACGCCGCGAGGCGCTCGCGGCCTGCCTCGGCACGGCGCTCGCCCTGTGCCTCGCCTCCGTCGCGCTCTTCGGTCTCGACCCGTGGCGCAGTTTTCTCACGACGCTGTCTGAGACGGACCGGCTCCTTCTGCGGGATGCCGCCGCGGGCCTCGACATCAACTTCAGCGCCTTCGGCACCATGCGCCTCTTCGGCGGCGGCATGTCTGCGGCATGGGCGTTCCAGGCCGGCGTCACCGGCGCGACCTTCGCCCTCGCGTGGCGGGTCTGGTCCCGCTGCGCGGACACGCACCTGCGCGCGGCGACCCTGCTCGCCTGCGTCCCGATGGCCTCGCTCTACCTGCCGATCTACGACCTCGCGCCGCTGATCCCGGCAACGATCCTGCTCGCCATCGCAGCCCATCGCGCGGGTGGGCTTCGCGGCTACGAGCGGGGGTTGATGATCCTCGCGCCCCTCACCGCCGCGTTCCGGCCGCTCGTCAACGAGACCGGCATCCCGTTCGGCTTCCTCTTCGCCGCCGCGACCCTGCTCTGCGTCGCCGCGCGCGCCCTCCCGGCGATGCCGCCGCGCAAGGTCTCGACGGTCGCGCACCCAGCCTGACGGCGGAGCCGGACCAGTCCCGCGGCGAGGCCGCGCCCGCGTGAATCTGCGGGGGGATGCGGGCAACGCCCGAGAAATCCCGTATGACGGCGCGGACCCCGCGCCGCGGTCGCGCGGCGTCCGCCAACGCCTGGAACGCAAGCCTCCGAACCATGGAAACCCACACCGACCTCTGGCTGGCCGCGAGCATCGTCGTGATCTCGCTGCTGCTCTCGGCCTTCTTCGCCGGCGCGGAGACCGCCTTCACCGCCGCCTCCCGCGCGCGGATGCACACGCTGGAGGAGGCGGGCGACGCCCGGGCCGGCATCGTCAACCGCATCCTGGCGATCCGCGAGCGCTTCATCGGCGCGATGCTGATCGGCTACAACATCGTCGCCATCGGCGCCTCGGCCTTCATGACGAGCGTGCTGACCGCGATCTTCGGCAAGAGCGGCGTGATCTACGCCACCGTCGGCATGTCGGTGCTGGTCATCGTCTTCGCCGAGGTGCTGCCGAAGACCCTCGCCATCTCGAAGCCGGACAAGGCCGCCCTGCTGATGGCCCGCCCCGTCGCCTTCGCGGTGGCGGTGATGGGGCCGCCCGCGATCGCGATCGAGAGCCTGGTGCGGCTGATGCTGCGTCCGTTCGGCGTCACCATCGGCGACCACCAGTCGATCCTTTCGGCGACCGAGGAGATCCGCGGGCAGGTGGCGCTGCTGCACCGGGAGGGCGGCGTGGCCAAGGCCGAGCGCGACATGCTCGGCGGCCTGCTCGACCTCTCCGACCTCTCCGTCTCCGAGGTGATGGTCCACCGCACCAAGATGCGGATCATCAACGCCGACCTGCCCTCCGAGGAGATCGTGCGCGAGGTGCTGGCCTCGCCCTACACCCGGATGCCGCTGTGGCGCCGCACTACCGAGAACGTCGTCGGCGTGCTGCACGCCAAGGACCTGCTCCGGGCGCTGGACGCCGCCGGCGGCGACGCCTCCGGCCTCAAGGTCGAGGCGCTGGCGCTCGAGACCTGGTTCGTGCCCGACACCACGAGCCTGCGCGACCAGCTCAAGGCCTTCCTCTCGAAGAAGACCCACTTCGCCCTCGTCGTCGACGAGTACGGCGAGGTGATGGGCCTGATCACCCTGGAGGACATCCTCGAGGAGATCGTCGGCGACATCGCCGACGAGCACGACGTCACGGTCTCGGGCGTGCGGCCGCAGGGCGACGGCTCGGTCAACGCCGACGGCGGCGTCCCCATCCGCGACCTCAACCGGGCGATGGACTGGCACCTGCCGGACGAGGAGGCGACCACCATCGCCGGCCTCGTCATCCACGAGGCGCGCGCCATTCCCGACCAGGGAACCGCGTTCAACTTCCACGGCTTCCGCTTCCAGGTCCTGCGCAAGTCCAAGAACCGCATCACCGCGTTGCGGATCACGCCGTTGGAGGCCGCCGGCAACAAGCGCGGCGACGGGTAAGGTATCAAAGCCTGGGCTGTCGCGAGGATGCGCGACCGAGAGAGCCGAGCAAGAGGTTGAAGACAAAAATGCCTAACCTATGATAAGTCCACTAGGTTTTATGTCGTCGTGGCAGAAGCTTTAGGCGTTATTTATCACCTCGAATAACAATGTTGAAAATCTCGGGACGCAGGGGTGCAGAGGCAGTCCCGACCTCGGAGTGATCTGCGGGATACAGCAAGCCGTCCATGCGTCTCGACATCCCGACCCTCCTGTTGGTGACGTTCGTCCTCACGTTCCTCGTGGGCGTGCTGTTCCTGCTGTCCTGGGTGCAGGCGCGCGGGACGCGCGCGCTTGCGATCTGGGGCGTCGCGCACCACGGCGGCGCCGTCGCGTCCGGCGGGCTGGCGTTGCGCGGCATGATCCCCGATTGGGTCTCGATCGGCGTCGCCAACGCCGTCATGATCGCGGTGTACGGGCTGATCTGGAGCGGCGTGCGGGCTTTCGAGGGGCGGACGCTGCGCCTCGCCCTCCCGGTACTTGGCGGCGGTGTCTTCGCGGTGGCCTGCCTCGTGCCGGGCTTCTACGAGTCGATCGCGGCGCGGGTCGTCCTGGCCTCGTCCATCGCCGCCGGCTTCTGCGGGGCGAGCGCCTACGAAATCTGGCGTGGGCGCGCGGAACGGCTGGTGTCGCGCTATCCGGCGATGGTCCTGCTCTGCGCCTACGGGCTCTGCTACGCCATCCGGATTCCCGCGGCGCTGATCGCTCCGCTTCCGACGGGACCTGACGCCCTGCAATCGCCCTGGGTGGCGATCCTGTGCTTTGCCGCGATGCTGTTCACGATCGCCATCGCCTTCACGTTCATGGCGCTGACGAAGGAGCGGGCCGAGCGGTCGCAACGGCTCGCCGCGTCGATCGATCCGCTCACCGGCATCGCCAACCGCCGCGCCTTCGTCCGGGAGGCCGAGGCGCTGCTGGCGCGGCCATCGCCGGCTGCGCTGCTGCTGTTCGACCTCGACCACTTCAAGCGCGTGAACGACACCTACGGCCATGCGGTCGGCGACGGGGTGCTGGTGGCGTTCTGCGCCCTGGGACGGGCCCTGCTGCCAACGGAGCGGGTGTTCGGGCGCCTCGGCGGCGAGGAGTTCGCCTGCCTGATCCCGGTGGACGGTCCGGAGGAGGCGCGCCGGGTCGCGGTGCGGTTCGGCCGCGCCTTCGCCGCCCTGCGCCTGCCGACGCTGCCGAACCTTCGGGTCGGCGTCAGCATCGGCCTCGCGGTGAGCCGGCCCGGAGACGCGGATTTCGACGCCCTGATGCGCCGGGCCGACCTCGCGCTCTACCGCGCCAAGCACAACGGCCGCAGCCGCACGGAACTTGCCGACGTGGCGCTGCCGGACGCGCGCCCCGACCGGTCCAAGGCCTGGGCTCAGGCGGCCGAGTAGGCGGCGGCGCCGAGGCGCGTTCGTGCGGCGGCGTATTCGCGTTTGAGCCGTTCGACCAGTTCGGCCACGGGCGGCGCGTCTTCGATGGTCCCGACGCCCTGGCCGGCGCCCCAAACGTCGCGCCACGCCTTCACCCGGCTGCTGCCGAAGTTCATCGCGCTCTTGTCGACCTGCGGAAGGCTGTCGGGATCGAGCCCGGCGGCGCGGATGCTCGGGCTGAGGTAGTTGCCGGGCACGCCCGTGAAGAACGGCGTGTAGAGGATGTCGGCCGCCGCGCTCCCGGCGATCATCGTCTTGTAGGTGTCGGCGGCGTTGGCCTCCGCCGTCGCGATGAAGCGGGTGCCCATGTAGGCGAGGTCGGCGCCCATCGCTTGCGCCGCGAGGATCGCGCCGCCCGTGGTGATCGCACCCGACAGGATGATCGGCCCGTCGTAGAACCGCCGCACCTCGCCGAGGAGGGCGAACGGGCTCAGGGTGCCGGCATGGCCGCCTGCGCCGGCGCAGACCAGGATCAATCCGTCCACCCCCGCCTCCAGCGCCTTCTCGGCGTGGCGGACGGTGGTCACGTCGTGGAACACGACGCCGCCATAGCCATGGATCGGCCGCACGACGTCGTCTGGCGCCCTGAGCGAGGTGATCACGATCGGAACCTGATGGGTGACGCAGGCGGCGACGTCCCGGGCGAGGCGGTCGTTCGAGGCGTGCACGATCTGGTTGACCGCGAACGGCGCGATCGTCCGGGTCGGCTCCGCCGCCCGCGCCACGGCGAGCGTCGTGGTGATGCGCGTCAGCCAGGTATCGAGCAGTTCGGCCGGGCGGGCGTTCAGCGCCGGGAACGACCCGACGATGCCGGACAGGCATTGGGCGATCACGAGGTCGGGGCCGGACACGATGAACAGCGGCGCGGCGATCACCGGCAGCGCGAGCGTGCCGCGCAAAGCCGCCGGCAGGCGGTCGTTCGGTGCGAGAGCCGTCATGCGCCTGGTGCCTGTCGATGTCCGATGCCGGATCAAGCGCCGAGGAGACGGCCCGTCAAGACCTCCGATTTCGCCGGTGTGACGGCGCGTACCGCGGGAGCCCGGAACCGGGGCGCGATCATGCTATCCGCGATCACGCAGGGCATGGTCCGATTCCTGCTGAGCGGACCGCAACCAGCCGAACCAGAGGATGCCGACGTGAGCGGGACGACCGACGACACGATCCTCGACGGGCCCGAGGCCTTGCGCGCGCATGTCGGCGCGATCCGGCCGATGGCCGTGCACAAGGTTCTGCCCAGGCTCGATCACTTCGCCCGCGACTTCATCGCGCTTTCGCCCTTCTTCGTCCTCGCCTCGATGGACGTGGAGGGACGGGCCGACGCGAGCCCACGGGGCGACGCGCCGGGCTTCGTCCAGATCCTCGACGACGCGACGCTGCTGATCCCCGACCGCCGCGGCAACAACCGCGTCGACAGCTTCGGCAACGTGCTCGGCAATCCAGGCGTCGGGCTGATCTTCTTCGTGCCGGGCATCGACGAGACCCTGCGGGTCAACGGCCGCGCGGCGCTGGTCACGTCGCCGGATCTGCTCGCGCCGATGGCCGCCCAGGGCAAGGTCCCGACGACGGGTCTGCGCGTGACGGTGGAGGAGATGTTCTTCCACTGCGGCAAGGCGCTGATGCGCGCCAAGCTGTGGTCGCCGGCGGTGCGGGTCGAGCGCAAGAGCTTCCCGAGCCTCGGCCGCATCCTCGCCGAGCAGGGCGGCACCGTCAGCGTCGCCGACGCCGAGCGGGCCACCGAGGAGGCGTACCGCACGCGGCTGTATTGAGAGGCGGGACCGCCGGGAAAACCGGCGATCCCGCGACGGTCTCATTCGGCTTCGGGGGCGATCGGCTCCAGGCCGCCGATGTGGCGCTGGGCGTAGAGCGGCAGGCCGATCTGGCGGATCAGCTCCTGCTGCGTCTCGAGGAAGTCGATATGGCCTTCCTCGTCCTCGGCCAGGTCCTCAAACAGGCGCTTCGACACCCGGTCGTTGATCGAGTCGCAGTACTTGGCGGCCTCGAGGTAGAGCGCGCGCGCCTCGCACTCGGCGGCGAGATCGCTGGCGATGATCTCTTCGACGTTTTGGCCGATCCGCAAGGGATCGAGCTCCTGCAGGTTGGGGAAGCCATCGAGGAACAGGATCCGGTCGACGAACCGGTCCGCGTGGTTCATCTCCTCGATCGATTCCTTGCGCCAGAACTTGGCGAGGTCGATGTAGCCCCAGTCGTTGAGCATCCGGAAGTGGAGCCAGTACTGGCTCACCGCCGTCAACTCGCTGCGCAAGCCGCGGTTGAGATACTCGATGACCTTGATGTCGCCCTTCATGAAACCCGTTCTCCCCTTGACGCTTGCGAGGGAAAAGCCGGGCCACGCCTCAGGCGGCGATCCCCTCCTCTGCAGGCTGGACCTTTCCCAAACTGCAGCCGGTTGCGCAACCCGTCGCGCAGGCATGGGCCTCGTGTCCCGCCTCGATCGCGGCGCCGGCCAGCGCGTTCTGCATGATCGCGCGGATGGTGCGGGCGCATCGGCCGCATTTCGGGCTGCAGCCGAGGCAGGCGTAGACCTGGGCCGGCGTGCGCGGACAGCCGGGCCCGTCGCCGAGGCACCCGCGCACGGCGCCGTCCGAGAGGACGTTGCAGGAACAGACGATCATACGATCCAAAACCCGATGGTTGGAGGCTCGTTTCCTTCGTCGACCTCGACGCCTGCGAGGCCGGTCACCGTACGCCGTCCCGGCCCTGTCGGACCGCCTTCCAGTTTAGAACTCTTGAAAACTATGCGTTTTCAAGACCTTAGCTTGCGGGCCACATGCCATCCGACGCCGCGCCGGTCAAGGCTCCGGCGATCACGAGCGCACGATCCCATCGCGCGCCAGCGTCTGCGCGGCCCCTCGGCCTACTGCGCCAACTCCTTCAACCCGAGGCGGATGAGCACCTTGGTCTCGGCGCCTTCGCCGGCCGAGCGCAGGGCGGCTGCGATCGCGGCCGAGGCCTGGAGCTGGGCGTAGCCGAGGTTGACCAGCGCCGAGATCGCGTCCGCGACGGGCTGGGGCGCGGAGCGGTTTTCCACCGCGCCGGCCAGCGCGACCAAAGCCGGGTCGAGGGGCGCGAAGGACGGCGCCTTGTCCTTCAGCTCCGCGACGAGGCGGGCGGCGAGCCGCGGGCCGACGCCGGGCGCGCGGGCGATCGCGGTCTTGTCGCCCAGCGCGATCGCCGAGGCGAGCTGCGGCGGCTCCAGCACCGAAAGCAGCCCGAGCGCGACCTTCGAGCCGACGCCCTGCACCGTCTGGAGCAGGCGGAACCACTCGCGCTCGGCGTCCGAGCGGAAGCCGTAGAGCCGGATCATGTCCTCGCGTACATGCGTCTCGATCGAGAGGTCGGCCGGTTCGCCGGCCTTGGGCATGCGCTGCAGCGTGCGCGCCGAGCAATGCACCACGTAGCCGACGCCCTGCACGTCGAGGATGACGAAGTCCTCGCCGAAGGAGTCGACCACGCCCTTGAGCTTCCCGATCATGAGATCCCGATCATCCGCGCCGCGCGTCCCGCCCGATCTGCGCTGCCTACAGAATGCGGCCCCGCGCCGCCATCCACGGCATCCAACGCGGTACGAGCCTTGAGGGCGGCCAAGCTTCGTGAGATCACGGCCCGGAAACCTTCGGTCACAGACACAGGCGATCCCGATGCGCGGACCTCTGCTCCTCCTGGCGTTCGCGCTCGCCCTCGCGCCGGCGCGGGCCGCCGAGACCGCGGCCCCGAGCGCCGACCCGACGCAGGTGCGGCCGGGCGCCTACCGCCTCGATCCCGACCACGCCAAGATCACGTGGTCGCTGAGCCATCTCGGCTTCTCGACCTATTACGGCCAGATCACCGACGTCGCCGGCGACGCGGTGCTCGATCCGAGGGACCCGGCCAAGATCCGACTCAAGGTCACGATCGGCACCGACAGCGTCACAGGCGTGAACCCGAAGCTCGACGCGCACCTCAAGGCGCCGGACTTCTTCGACACCGCGAAGTTCCCGAGCGCGACCTTCGTCGCAACCGCGGTCGAGGCGACGAGCCCGACCACGGCGCGGGTCACCGGCGACCTGACGCTGCGCGGCGTCACCAAGCCGGTCGCCTTCGACGCGACCTTCAACCAAGCCGGCATCCACCCGGTGGACAAGGCCTACACCGTGGGCTTCGACGGCCGCGCCGTGCTCAAGCGCTCGGATTTCGGCATCGACGCCTACCTGCCGGTGCTCGGCGACGAGGTGGTCCTGCGGCTCGAAGGCGAGTTCAAGGCGGTGAACTGACGGGCTCAGCCGAGCTTGGCCAGGGCCGCTGCGATCCGCGCGGCGCCGGGGCCCGCCGCGCCGGGGGGCGGGTTGGCGCGCTTCAGCGCATGCGCGCCCCGATGGTTGACGTGGGTGATGGCGATGGCCAGCGCGTCGGCCGCATCCGCGACCTTGAACTCGGCCTTCGGCAGCAGGAACCGCACCATCGCCTGGATCTGCACCTTCTCGGCGTGGCCCGAGCCGCAGACCGACTTCTTGATCAGGTTCGCCGCGTATTCGAACACCGGCACGCCCGCGAGCGCCGGCACCAGCAGGGCGATGGCGCGGGCGTGGCCGAGCTTCAGCGTCGCCTGCGCGTCCTTGTTGACGAAGGTTTCCTCCACCGAGACCTCGTCGGGCGAGAAATCCCGCACGATCCGGGTGATGCCCTCGTGCAGCTCGCGCAGGCGCAGCGCCAGCGGCAGGTCGCCGTCCGAGGTGACCACGCCGCAATCGACGTAGGCGAGCTTGGCGCCGGTCACCGTCACCATGCCCCAGCCGGTGCGGCGAAGGCCCGGATCGATGCCGAGGATGCGGATGGGCGTCATGGACGAGACCTCGGGCGCGGGGCCGGAACGCCACGCCCGCCCTGTGTGAGCACATAGCGTGAACGATCGGTTTCGCCAAACGGTCGCGGGCCGACACCTTTCGCATTCGGCGCGGCCGAACTACCGTCCGTCCCGCGGCGCGTGACTGGAACCGCGCCGGAGCGATCGAGCGGGCAGGCGGATGAACACCTTCGACTGGCTGGTGCCGACCCTGGCCTTCCTCGCCCCGATGGCGCCGATGCGGCCGGAGCCGCCCAAGCCCTTGCGCGGCAGCGCCTGGGCGGCGGGCATGGTCATCGGCAGCGTCTGCCTAATGATGGTGCTGCCGATGTTCACGATCTGGAGCTTCTGGGGGCCGCACGACTCCTTCCAGACCCGCTGCGAGGCCACCGGCGGACGCGTGCTGCAGGACCCGGCGGTCGGCGTCGCGCCCTATCGCTGCGACCGCAGCGGGACGGTCTCGCTCCGCTGAGGCCTGAGCCTTACGCCTCGAGCTTGGCCACCAGCGCGTCGGACAGGGCGAAGTTGACGTAGACGTTCTGCACGTCGTCCTGGTCCTCGATCACCTCGACGAGGCGGATCAGCTTCTCGCCGGTCTCGTCGTCGACGTCGATCGTGTTCTGGGCCTTCCAGACGAGGCCCGTGCGGGTCGGCTCGCCGAAGCGGGCTTCGAGCGCCTTCGAGACCTCGCCGAAGGAGTCCTGCGCGCAGGTGATCTCGTGGCCGGCCTCGTCCGAGCGCACGTCGTCGGCGCCGGCCTCGATCGCGGCCTCGATCATCGTGTCGGCGTCGGCCACCGAGGCCGGGAACGCGATGACGCCGACGCGGTCGAACATGAAGGCGACGGCGCCGGTCTCGGCGAGGCTCCCGCCCGATTTGGTGAAGGCCGAGCGCACGTCGGAAGCCGTGCGGTTGCGGTTGTCGGTCTGCGCCTCGACGATCAGCGCGGCGCCGCCCGGGCCGTAGCCCTCGTAGCGGATCTCCTCGTAGGTCTCGCCGTCGGCGCCGGACGCCTTCTTGATCGCGCGCTCGATGTTGTCCTTGGGCACGTTTTCGGCGCGCGCCGCGATGATCGCCGCGCGCAGGCGCGCGTTCATCGCCGGATCGGGCAGGCCGAGCTTGGCCGCCACGGTGATCTCGCGGGCGAGCTTGCCGAAGAGCTTCGAGCGGACGGCGTCCACCCGGCCCTTGCGGTGCATGATGTTCTTGAACTGGGAATGGCCGGCCATGGCGTCGCGCGTTTCTTGGGTGTCGTGGGGATGCTGCGGTTTATACGCGGGCGGAACGCGACGAGGCAACGCGGGCCGCAGGTGGGCTGGACGATCCGGAAAGAACCATCGCCTCGCACGTTGGCCCCCACGATCGCCGTGCATCGCGACGGCCATGGCGAAGGAACCACACGGACGTGACGACCCACCCGACCACCGAACGAAGGCACCGCGCGGAAATGGCCGACGCCTGGGTGAAGCGCGAGGATCGCTGCGGCGACGGCACGCGCGATCTCCGGCGTACTGAGAGCCGCCGGTGGCCGAAGCTCGGCTTGGCCGCGGTTCTCGGGCTGGTGGCCGGTGCGACGCTGTTCGCCACGGAAGCGAAAGGCCGAGGCGCCCCGCGCTCCCGGCCCACGCGTCGCGACTGACGGCTCAGGCGCTCGCGTGCCAGGCCCGCAGGCCCGCGAGCGTCACCACCCCGTCGGCCCAGGCGACCCCGAACACGTGCCGGTGCGGATGCCCCGGCTCGCCGAGGTCGGACACCGCCGAGAAGGCGCCGTCGAGGCGGTGGCTCTCGGTGTAGCGGCTGCGCGTCGCCAGCACCGGCAGGCCGGCGTCGAGCGCCGAGCGGATGCCGGCGGCGGAATCCTCGAACGCGATCGCCTCCGACGGCGCGATGCCGAGGCGATGGACCGCGAGGTCGAAGATGTCGGAGGCCGGCTTCTTGCGGGCCGCCTCGTCGCCGGAGGCGATCACGTCGAAGGGGCGGTCGCCGGCGGGGAAGTTGACCGCGAGCAGCGTGTCGACGTTGGCGCGGGTCGTCGTGGTGGCGATCGCGAGGCGGACGTCGTCCGCCCGCGCCTCGGCGATGAGCCTGGCGACGCCGGGGCGCAGCGCCAGCGCGCCCTCCGAGACGAGGCCGCCGTAGATCGCGGTCTTGCGGGTGTGGATCTCCCGCATGCGGGCGCGGAGGTCCGCGGCGTCCCCGTGCCGGGTCGCGACGTAGTGGGCGAGCCGTTCCTTTCCGCCCATCACGGTCAGCAGGTCGGCGTAGCAGACGGAGTCCCAATGCCAGGACAGGCCGAGCTCGGAAAAGGCTTGGTTGAAGGCCTGGCGATGCAGGTCCTCGGTCTCGGCCAACGTTCCGTCGACGTCGAAGATCAGCGCCTTCAGCATGACGACGGCATCAGCATGCGATCGATCCGCCGCCCGCGGCCTGGGCGCCGGCCCGGATCGCGGCGATCCGTTCGGCGTAGCGGTCCGGCCCGTCCTTGAACACCGCGTTGCCGGCCACGAACACGTTGGCGCCGGCCGCCGCCGCGCGGCCGACCGTGTCGGCGTCCACCCCGCCGTCGACCTGGATGTCGATGGCGCGGCCAGCACACATCGCCTTAACGCGCGCCACCGTCTCGAGCGCGCTGCCGATGAAGCTCTGGCCGCCGAAGCCCGGGTTCACCGTCATCACCAGCACCATGTCGACGAGGTCGAGGAGCGGCTCGACCATCGCGGCGGGCGTGCCGGGGTTCAGCGCGATGCCGGCGCGCTTGCCCAGGCCCCGGATGGTCTGGAGCGAGCGGTGGCTGTGCGGCCCGGCCTCGACATGCACGGTGATGCCGTCGGCGCCGGCCTCGGCGAAGGCCGCGAGATAGGGGTCGGCCGGCGCGATCATCAGGTGGACGTCGAAGAACTTCCTGGAGTGCGGGCGCAGCGCCTTCACCACCGGCGGCCCGAAGGTGATGTTGGGCACGAAGTGCCCGTCCATCACGTCGAGGTGGATCCAGTCGCCGCCGGCCGCGTCCACGGCACGGGTCTCCTCGGCCAGCCGCGCGAAGTCGGCCGACAGGATCGAGGGGGCGATGATGGCCTTCGGCATGGCACGGGTTCCGAATCGCGACGGGGACGTGACCCTTCGCGCAGGCTGATGATGGGTCGGGAAGGCCGGCCTGACCAGCCGGACTTCCGTCTGCGACGTTCCGTTCGTTCAGGCGAGTCGCCGCTTGCGCTCGACGAGTTGCATGATGATCGGCGTGAGGATGAGCTGCATCGCCAGGTCGAGCTTGCCGCCCGGGATGACGATCGAGTTCGCCCGGCTCATGAAGCTGCCCTCCAGCATCGAGCGCAGGTACGAGAAGTCGATGCCCTTCGGGTCCTTGAAGCGGATCACCACCATCGATTCGTCGGCCGTCGGAATCCAGCGGGCGATGAACGGGTTCGAGGTGTCGACGGTGGGCACCCGCTGGAAGTTGATGTCGGTCCACGAGAATTGCGGGCAGATCGTCTGCACGTAATCCGGCATCCGCCGCAGGATCACGTCGGTCACCGCATCGGTCGAGTAGCCGCGGAACGAGCGGTCCCGGTGCAGCTTCTGGATCCATTCGAGGTTGATCACCGGCACGACGCCGATCTTCAGGTCGGGGTACCTGGCCAGGTCCAGGCTCTGGTCGACGACGCAGCCGTGCAGGCCCTCGTAGAACAGCAGGTCGGAGCCGGGCTCGAAATCCTCCCACTCCGTGAAGCTGCCCTGCGGCCGCCCGTAGCGCGCGGCGTCCTCGACGTCGTGCACGTAGTGCCGGGTCCGGCCGCGCCCGGATTCGCCGTAGGTTCGGAACACGTCCTCCAACTCGGGCAGGAGGTTGGCGCGCGGCGCGAAGTGCGACAGCGTCGGCTCCGCCGCCATCATCGCGTGCATGGTCTCGCGGTCGAACGCGTGGAAGCCGTCGCCCTCGATGTAGACCGCGGAGACGTCCTCGCGCCGGAAGATCTGCTCGAAGGTGTTGCGCACGGAGGTCGTGCCGGCGCCCGAGGAGCCGGTGACCGAGATGATGGGATGCCGCGCCGACATGGAGGCTACCGCGCGATCCGGTCGATCACGAGCGCATCAGCCCGCGCTGGCCGAACAGGGGGGAGCGCCCGGCGGCGTGGTTGCGCCCGTCGTAGTACTTGGCGACGCTGGCGACCTCCTCGACCGAGCCGAAGACCAGCGGCACGCGCTCGTGGATGCCGGTGGCGGCGATGTCGAGGATGCGGCGCTCGCCGTCGGTGGCGCCGGCGCCGGCCTGCTCCATCAGCATGGCGATCGGTGCGGCCTCGTAGAGCAGGCGCAGGCGCCCCTGCGCGTAGCCCTTGCGGCCGTCGCCCGGGTACAGGAACACGCCGCCGCGCATCAGCACGCGCTGCGCGTCGGCCACCAGCGAGCCGAGCCAGCGCATGTTGTAGTCCTTGTCGTGCGGCCCTTCGGCGCCGCGCAGGCAATCCTCGACGAAGGCCTTGATCGGGCCGTCCCAGTGCCGGGCGTTCGAGGCGTTGATCGCGTATTCCTTGGCGGCCGCCGGCACTTCGAGCGCGGCATGCGTCAGCCGGAAGGCGCGCTCGGCGCGGTCGAGCACGTAGACCTGCGTGCCGTGGCCGAGCGTCAGGATCAGGGCCGTCGCCGGGCCGTAGGTGACGAAGCCCGCCGCCGTCTGCGCCGTGCCGGGCGTGGTGAAGGAGGCGATCGGGTCGCCCTCGGCCGTCACCGCCGGGCGGATGCCGAAGATGGTGCCGACCGCCATGTTCACGCCGATGTTCGACGAGCCGTCGAGCGGGTCGATCGCGACCGCGAGCGGCGCCCCGGCGTTGAGGTGCATCACGCCCTCGGCCTCCTCGGAGGCGACCTCGGCGACCGGCGCGGCCTGCAGCGCCTCGGTGACGCGCTGGTGGGCGATCACGTCGAGCGCCTTCTGCACGTCGCCGTCGCTGTTGTGCTCGCCCGCCGCCGCGAGGTCGCCGCCGAGCGCCCCGCGCCCGATGACCTCGCTGATGTCGATCGACGCGGCCGCGATCGCGGCGATCACGGCGGCGGTGTCGGCCAAGTGCGGCTCCGCCGCGACGGCGGCGGCGAGGCATGCGTCGAGCCGCGATCCGAGTGCCGGTGAACCTGTCGACATCCGCTTGCCCTTCCGCCCAGAATCTCGTTGCGCCCGCCATCCGGAGCCGGCGCCCGCCGCACGCTTTACCCGCCGGACGGTCGGCA
This sequence comes from Methylobacterium sp. WL120, assembly GCF_008039465.1. Lineage (NCBI taxonomy): Bacteria > Pseudomonadati > Pseudomonadota > Alphaproteobacteria > Hyphomicrobiales > Methylobacteriaceae > Methylobacterium > Methylobacterium sp. WL120. Next base: position 26,371 of record NZ_VRUT01000058.1, read on the forward strand.
GGATACCGCACGGGCCCGGCCGTTCACCAGGGAGCGGTGCAGGGCGGGGCCAAGAAATCTAAAACTTCTTGCGGCCGATTACAAAAAAACTAAAAACAGCGCATGCGCAACCTGTCTCTCAAGCAACTTCAGGCGGTCGCCGCGGTGGCCAGGCTCGGCACCATGACGCGGGCCGCCCAAGAGCTGAACGTGACCTCGGCGGCTCTGTACGCCCGCATCCGACAATTGGAGGAGGAGGCGGGCCTGCTGCTGTTCGACCGGACGCCGACCGGCCTGAAGCCGACCGATGCGGGGCGCGAGATGCTCTGGGCGATCGACAGCATCAACACCGTGCTCGAGACCTGCGCCGACAAGCTCCGCATCCTCAAGGGCGGCGGCGGCGGCCGGGTGACGCTGGGCGTGGTCTCCACCGCCAAGTACTTCGCGCCGCAGGTGATCGCCGGATTCGTCAAGAGCCACACCGGCGTCGAGATCAACCTCTCGGTGCGCAACCGCGGCAACACGGTCGAGGCCCTGCGCAACTACGAGATCGACTTCGCGATCATGGGCCGGCCGCCGCGCGACTTCGCGATCGAGGCCGAGATCTTCGGGCCGCACCCGCTGGTGCTGATCGCCGACCCGAACCACCCGCTCGCCGGCCGCCGCGGGCTGACCAAGGCCGACATCGCCGAGGAGGCCTACCTCGTGCGCGAGGACGGCTCGGGCACCCGCACGGTGTTCGAGGAGTTCATGAACGGCATCATCATCAAGCGGGCGAAGCTCGGCATCGATTCCGGTTCGAACGAGACGATCAAGCAGGCGGTGATGGCCGGCCTCGGGATCGCGCTGCTTTCCGCCCACACGGTCGCCGCCGAAGTCGAGGCCGGCCGCCTCGTGCTCCTCGACGTGCAGGGCCTGCCGATCCGGCGCGACTGGTACGCGGTTCGCCGGGCCGACAAGGTCCTGGGGCCGGCCGCCGCCGCGTTCTGGGAGTACCTGATGCAGGACGGCGCCCGCTGGCTCCCGGGCGTCGACCTGCTCGGCGCGGGCGCGCTCGCCTCGGTCGGCGCCGGGGCTCGGGCGTGAGCGCCGGCCTCGTCGTCGTCGGGGGCGGGCAGGCGGGCTTCCAGGTCGCCGCGTCCCTGCGGGAGGCCGGGTTCGTCGACCCCGTCACGATCGTCGGCGACGAGCCGGGCCTGCCGTATCAGCGGCCGCCGCTGTCGAAGGCCTACCTCGCCGGCAAGGCCGACGCCGAGGGCCTGAGATTGCGGCCCGACGCCTACTTCGCCGAGCACCGCATCGCGGTCCGTTCGGGGACCCGCGCCGTCGCGATCGACCGGGAGGCGCGGACGCTGCGACTCGGCGACGGAAGCGACCTCGCCTACGACCACCTCGTCCTCGCCACCGGCGCGCGCAACCGCCCGCTGCCGGTGCCGGGCGCCGACCTGCCGGGCGTGCGC
>NZ_VRUT01000059.1:0-27643 GCF_008039465.1 Methylobacterium sp. WL120
TCGCCCGGGCGCTCGCCAAGGCCCCCTACGCCGCCCCCCGCACCGACGACCTCCCGGCCAGCCTGAAGGGCCTCAGCCGCGAGCAGTACGGCGCCATCCGCACGAAGCCCGCCGCGGCGATCTGGGCCGGCGACGACCTCGGCTTCACCATCGAGCCGCTGCATCGCGGCGCGATCTTCACCGGCCGCGTCGCGCTGTTCCTGGTGGAGGACGGCCAGGTCCGGCCGGTCGCCTACGACCCGGCGCGCTTCGACACCGGCGGGTTCGCGCTGCCGGAGTTCTCGGAGGATCCGGGCTTCTCGGGGTTCCGCCTGCGCGCCCGCTTTCCCGACGGCCCCGACCTGTCGGACTTCGCCGTGTTCCAGGGCGCCTCGTTCTTCCGCCTCGTCGCCAAGGGCCAGGGTTTTGGCATCAACGCGAGGGCGCTGACGCTGCGGCCGGCAGACGCAAGGGGCGAGGAGTTCCCGGTGTTCCGCGCGGTGTTCATCGAGCGCCCGGCCGACGGCGCCCTCGTCCTGCACGCGTTGATCGATTCCGACTCCGCCTCCGGCGCCCTGCGGATGGTGCTCCGCCCCGGCACCGAGGCCTCGACCACCGAGATCGAGACCACGATCTTCGCCCGCAAGGCGATCGACCACCTCGGCCTCGGCGGCATGCAGGCGAGCTACCTGTTCGGCCCCGAGGACCGGCGCCGCGTCGACGACGCCCGCGCCGCCGCCTTCTCGGCCGGCGGCCTGCAGATCCGCAACGGGGCCGGCGAGGCGATCTGGCGCCCGGTCCACAACCCGGACGCGCTGCAGATCTCGTCCTTCGTCGATCAGAACCCGAAGGGGTTCGGCCTGATGCAACGGGCGCGCACCTACGAGGATTTCGAGGACGACGTGCAGCACTGGGAGTGGCGCCCCTCGCTCTGGCTCGAGCCCGCCGACGCCTGGGCCGACGGCGCGGTGACGCTGATCGAGATCCCGAGCGATTCCGAGTTCAACGAGAACGTGCTGGCCTATTGGCGCCCGAAGGACGCCGTCGCCGCCGGCTCGGAGACCACCTTCCGCTACCGCCAGCACTGGTGCTGGCAGGCGCCCGCCGCCGCGCCGCCGGCAAGCGTGACGGGCACCCGCAGCGGGCGCGGGAGCGCGGGCACGCGCCGCCTGTTCCTGGTGGACTTCACCGGCGACGGGCTGTTTGCCGAGGGCGGCCTCGACATCGCCCTGGCGGCGTCTCCCGGCAGCATCGCCCGACAGCAGTTTTTCAGCTACCCGGAGCGCAGGACCGTTCGGGTCGCCTTCGAGCTCGATCCCGGCAGCGAGCGGGCGAGCGAGCTGCGCCTCGCCCTGGTTCGGGCGGGCCGGCCGGTGACCGAGACCTGGCTCTACCGCTGGACGTCGTAGAAGCCCGCGGGGACCCGGGGTCCGCAGGACCGCACCGGGCGCCCCACGCGAGACCCGCAGACGAGAATCGATCGAAGGCCGTGCGCATGGACGACGTTTCCGCCCTCCCCGCGGCCGCACGGCGCGACGCCTCGTCGGACCGCCCCTCCGGGGCGGCCTTCGCGGACGCCCTGCCCCCGGAATCGCCCCTCCCGATGCCGGTGCAGAGCCTGGCTGCCTGGGATCCGGCGCTCGCGCACCGGCCGTCGCGCCATCATGCGCGGCCCCACGCCGCGCGCCTCCTCGTCTTCGGCGGCGCGATTTTGCTGACCGGCTACGGCGGCTGGCAGATGTACGAGACCGTGTCGGTCTCAGGGTCGCCCACCGCCCTGCAGTACGTGCTCGTGGCCTTGTTCCTGCTGACCTTCTCGTGGATCGCGCTCGCCTTCACCAGCGCGATCCTGGGCTTCGCCGTGCTGCTGCGCCGCCCGCGCCTGCCGCCGGTGCCGGCGGGCCTCGCCACCCGCACCGCGATCCTGATGCCGGTCTACAACGAGGGCACCGCCCGCACCTTCGCCGCGATCGAGGCGATGCGGGAGGCGGTCGACGCCACCGGCCTCGGGCCCGCCTTCGACTGGTTCGTGCTCTCGGATTCGACGCAAGCCGACGCCTGGATCGCGGAGGAGCGCGCCTTCCTGACGCTGCGGGACGCGCTCGGCCCCGACGCCCGCCTGTACTACCGCCACCGCCGGAAGAACCACCACCGCAAGGCCGGCAACATCGGCGACTTCGTCACCCGCTGGGGCGGCGCCTACGACCACATGCTGGTGCTCGACGCCGACAGCCTGATGACCGGCGACAGCGTCGTGCGGCTCGCCGGCGCGATGGAGGCCGACCCGGATGCCGGCATCGTTCAGACGCTGCCGCTCATCATCAACCGCAACACGCTGTTCGCCCGGGTGACCCAGTTCGCCGCCCGCATCTACGGGCCGGTGATCGCCACCGGCCTCGGCCACTGGTCGGGCCGCGACGGCAACTATTGGGGCCACAACGCGATCATCCGCACGAAGGCCTTCGCCGCCGCCTGCGGCCTGCCGGACCTCCCCGGGAAACCGCCCTTCGGCGGCCACGTGCTCAGCCACGACTTCGTGGAGGCCGCCCTGATCCGCCGCGCCGGCTGGGCGGTGTACATGCTGCCGACGCTGCCGGGCTCCTACGAGGAGAGCCCGCCCTCGCTGATCGACGTGGCGGTACGCGACCGGCGCTGGGCGCAGGGCAACCTCCAGCATGCGCGGATCATCGGGGCGGCGGGGCTGAAGCCGGCCTCGCGCCAGCACTTCGCCACCGGCATCGCCGGCTACGCCGCCTCGCCGTTCTGGCTGTGCCAGCTCGTGGTCGGCATCGCGCTGGTGCTGCAGACGGCCTACGTGAAGCCCGAATACTTCACCACCGAGTTCGGCCTCTACCCGGTCTTCCCGCGCTTCGATCCGGTGCGCGCGCTGCAGCTCTTCGGGCTGACCATGGGCATCCTGCTGGCGCCGAAGTTTCTCGGCCTCCTCCTGGCGCTGATCGACGGACCGGTGCGCCGGGCCTGCGGCGGCGCCGGACGGCTGGTCGCGTCCTGCCTCATCGAGATCCTGCTGTCCGCGCTGATCGCGCCGATCGCGATGGTGATCCAGTCGGGCTCGGTGTTCAGCATCCTCGCCGGGCGCGACACCGGCTGGAACCCGCAGCGCCGCGACGACGGCTCGATCCCGTTCGCCGACATCGTCCGGCGCCACCGCTGGCACACGGCGTTGGGGCTGGTCTCGGGCGTCGCCGCCTTCGCCATCGCCACGTCGCTGTTCCTCTGGATGGCGCCGACGATCCTCGGCCTCGTCCTCGCGATCCCGATCTCCTGGGCGAGCGGGCAGCTGGCGCTCGGCCTCGCCCTCAAGCGTCGCGGCCTGCTGATGACGCCGGAGGAGCGCGCCCCGCCGCCGATCGCCATCCGCGCCGGCGCGCTGGCCGCCCGCAACCAGGCCCGCGGCCTCGACGAGGCCGACGCCCTCGCAGCGCTCCACGCCGACCCGGGCCTCGCCGAGGCCCACACCCGCATGCTGCCGAGCGCCGAGCCGCGCCCCCGCGGTAGTGTCGACGTCGACCACACGCTGGCCCAGGCCAAGGTCGTGGAGGCCGAGACCCTCGACGAGGCCCGCACCTGGCTCGGCCCCAAGGAGCGCATGGCCCTCCTCCACGACCGCGCCCTCCTCGACCGCCTCGCGCGCTTGGCCCCCTGACCCGATTTTTCGAGATGTCCGCCGGCCGCAAATTCCGCTACAACCCCTCCCGCCGGAAGGGTGGCCGAGTGGTTTAAGGCAGCGGTCTTGAAAACCGCCGTGGGGGCAACTCCACCGTGGGTTCGAATCCCACCCCTTCCGCCACTCCAAAGGTCGCCCGCGTGATCTTTCGGTGGCGAAAGGCGATCGCCCTATCGCCATGCCGTGATTTCTTTCCGGCAGATCGATCCCTTGGTTCAAGGACGAACGCCGACGACCCTGCGCCGGGAACGAGTCCTCGCGGCGGGCGCTATACTCGCTTGTCCCTCACCTCGGACGCTCCCGCCTTGGACAAGTTCGCCTACTACCTCGTCACGTTGCTCGAATCCGCGCTGGGCGTCTTCGGCGTGCGGTCCTTCTACGATCAGCCGCGCTACGCCGTCGTCGAGCGGCTCGAGCGCGGCGTCGAGATCCGGTCGTACGAGGCGCGGGTCGCCGTCGAGACCGATGCACGTGGCCAGGGGGACGGCGAGGCGTTCGGGCGGCTGTTCCGCCACATCACCGGTGCGAACCGGGACGGCGGGCGCATCGCCATGACGGCGCCGGTGGAGACGGCGGGACGTCGGATCGCGATGACGGTGCCCGTCGAGCAGGGCCCCGCCGGGACGATGCGGTTCTTCCTGCCTCACGACGTCGCGCGCGCCGGCGCTCCTGAACCCACCGAGGCCGGCGTCCGGCTGGTTCGCCTTCCGCCCGAGCGGATCGCGGCGCTGCAGTTTTCGGGCACCATCACGCCGCAGGCGCGGTCGGAGCAGGAGCGCATCCTCGCGGACGTGCTGGCGAAGGCGGGCCGCCGGACCGAGGACGTCCCGCTCCTCATGGGCTACGACCCGCCCTTCGCGATCCCGTTCCTGCGCCGGAACGAGGTGGCCGTGCGGCTGCCGGCCAATTGAGACCGGCGCCGCCGGGATCGGCCGGCGGCGCCAGAGGGGACTTTCGTTCCGCGCCGAGCTTGGCGCGGCCATCGAGGCCGTTGAGTCGGTTCACGTGAGCTGCGCCCGGCGGCCCCTCGACAGGCCTCTCGGGCGAGCCCCGTCCCACCGGATGGCGGGACGGGGGCGCGGGCTGCAGCGCCCTGGTCGATCAGGCGGCCATCGGCCCCTGGCGCCGGTGGCCCTTCACGTCGTAGCGGTCGAGCATCATCACCTTGTCCCAGACCCGGACGAAGTCGGCCACGAAGCGCCGCTGGCCGTCGCTGCCGGCGTAGGCGTCGGCGATGTTGCGCAGCTGCGCGTTCGACCCGAAGACGAGGTCGTTGCGCGTGGCCTCGTACTTGGCCTGCCCGCTCTCGCGGTCTTTCAAGGCGAAGGACGTGCCTGCCGCGCCGGCCTTCTCCCAGATCAGGTTGGTGTCGGTCAGGGTCCGGAAGAAGTCCGTCGTCAGCACGCCGACCCGGTCGGTGAAGACGCCCAGGGTCGAGCCGTCGTGGTTGGCGTTCAGCGCTCGCAGGCCGCCGGTCAGGACCACCCATTCCGGCGCGGTCAGCGTCAGCAGGTTGGCCTTGTCGAGGAACATCTCCTCCGGCGAAAGGCGGGGCGCCATCGCCGCGAACCCGTCGTCGACGTAGTTGCGGAAGCCGTCCGCGACCGGCTTCAGCCAGGTGAACATCTCCACGTCGGTGAGCGCCTGCGTGGTGTCGACGCGGCCCGGCGTGAACGGCACGCGCGCCTCGACCCCGGCGTCCCGGGCCGCCTTCTCCACGGCGACGCAGCCTGCGAGCACGATCAGGTCGGCGAGCGAGACCTGCTTGCCGTCGCCGCGGCCACCGTTGAACCCGGACATCACCCCGCGGAGCGCCTCGACCACGGGTACGGCCCGGCGGTTGACGGCCCAGTCCTTCTGCGGCGCGAGGGCGAGGCGGGCGCCGTTGGCGCCGCCGCGCTTGTCGCTGTCGCGGTAGGTCGAGGCCGCCGAGAAGGCGGTGAAGGCGAGGTCCGAGACCGAAAGACCCGTGGCCAGGATCGCCTGCTTGAGGTCGGCGAGCTCGGCCTCCCCCACCGGGGCGTAGGCGGCATCGGGGATCGGATCCTGCCAGAGCAGGCCGTCCTCGATCGTCGCTTCCGGGCCGAGGTAGCGGTGCTTGGGGCCCATGTCGCGGTGGGTCAGCTTGTACCACGCCTTGGAGAAGGCCTGGGTGAAGGCGTCGAAATCGCCGAGGAACTTCTCGCAGACCTTGCGGTACTCGGGATCGACCTTGAGGGCGATGTCGGAGGTCATCATCATCAAGGGATGCGACCGGCCCGCGACGTGGGCGTCGGGGGTCCGCGGCGCGTTCGGGTCCTTCGGCGTCCATTGCAGGGCGCCGGCCGGGCTCTTGGTCTGCTCCCAGTCGAACTTGAAGAGGTTCTCCAGGTAGGCGTTGTCCCACTTCGTCGGGTCGGGGGTCCAGCTCCCCTCGATGCCGTTGGTCATCGTGTCCTTGCCGGCGCCCTTCGGGTTGTGCCAGCCGAGGCCCATCGCCTCCATCGGCGCCATCTCCGGCGGCGGCCCGATCTCCTTGGCCGGGACCATGCCGTGGCTCTTGCCGAAGGCGTGGCCGCCGGCGATCAGCGCCACGGTCTCCTCGTCGTTCATCGCCATGCGGGTGAAGGTCACGCGGATGTCGTTGGCCGAGCCCTGCGGGTCGCCGTTGGCGTAGGGGCCTTCCGGGTTCACGTAGATCAGCGCCTGGTGCGAGGCGGCGAGCGGGTTCTCCAGGTCGTACTCGGCGTCGCCGTTCTTCCCGCGCCAGCGCTTGTCGCGGTTGACCATCTCGTCGAAGCTCGAGACCGAGCCCATCTCGACGACCTCGGGACCCCAGTAGGTCGCGTCGTCCGCCTCCCAGGCGTCGAGGCGCCCGCCGGCGAAGCCGTAGGTCGGCAGGCCCATGATCTCCAGGGCGCAATTGCCGGTGAGCACCATCAGGTCGGCCCAGGAGAGGGCGTTGCCGTACTTGTGCTTGATCGGCTGCAGCAGGCGGCGCGACTTGTCGGTGTTGCCGTTGTCCCACCAACTCGAGATCGGCGCGAAGCGCTGCATCCCGGTGCCGGCGCCGCCGCGCCCGTCCGCGATGCGGTAGGTGCCGGCCGAGTGCCACGCCATGCGGATCATCTGCGGGCCGTAATTGCCGTAATCGGACGGCCACCACGACACCGACGAGGTCAGGAACTGCTTGATGTCGCCTTTCAGCGCGTCGAGGTCGATCGCCTGGAAGGCGGCCGCGTAGTCGAAGTCGGGTCCGAGCGGGTCGGCCGCGAGCCCGTTCTGGTGCAGCAGCTCGACCCGGAGCCGGTGCGGATACCAGTTCTCCAGGGCAGGACGGCTGCCGAAGGCCCCGCCGACGCGGTCGCCTCCGAACGGGCACTGGCCCGCCATCGGGTAGGAATCGGTGTTGGTCTTGTCGATCGTCGTCGTGCTCATCAACATCCCCCTTGGCGCAGGACCGGCGGCGCCAGGCGTGCCGCTCTTCGCGACATGCCACGCTTCTACGATCCTGCATCGCGAGCGACATCAGGCGCCCGCGTCGAAAATCAAGGTGCCGCCGCCTGCGCGCGCGCGACGCTCGCGGATGCGCCTAGGAACGAAGCGCCTCACGTTTGCGCGAGCCGATCGTGGGCAATTCAAACGTCCGCCGGGGTTCGGCCGATCACGGCGCGCAGCGGATCGCCGCCCGCGCCGTCCGGGACGACGACCTGCATGGCGGTCTCCGGGAAACCGGCATGGCGCAGATAGAGTGCGATGAGCCGCGCCTGGTCGTCCCCACGCACCGCCTGCCAGATCGCCACCGCCTTGGTCGGGAAGCAGCGGTTGGAGAAGGTGACGATGACGGGCGCCCCCGGCACGAGCACCCGGGCGACCTCGAGCAGGACGGCGACGGGATCCTGCAGGTACTGCACGCCGACGCAGATCAGGACGGCGTCGATGCTCGCGGTCGCGATCGGCAGCGACGGGTCGCCGTTGAGGTCCTGGACGAAGGACGTTGTCAGGCGGGGGTTGGCCGCGAGCTCGCGGGCGTTGAGGCCGTGGCCGATCACGGCCGCGAAAGGCACCTCCGGGGGCAGGTGGCTGACCCAGCTCGACATCAGGTCGAGGATGCGCCCGCCCGGCGGCAGCAGGTCGCGGTAGAGGTCGGTGACGGCCTGGATCGCCCCGTCGTCGATATGCGTCACGAAGCGGGGCTGGGCGTAGAACAGGGCGTCCGGCGCCGGGTCCTGCTTGGCGAAGGCTTCGGGCGGTAGCTCGGGCAGGCTGGTCACGCGCGGTTCCCTCGTCGTCGGTCTCGCTCCCCAACGCGCGAGGCGACGGCGACGGGGCCGCGACCGAATCGACGGCATCCGATCCCTGCGCAGGGCCGGTGTGCCGGGGCGTCAGGCTCCGCGCGCGACGGCGTCGGCCGGCGGCCGGAACGGCAACACGAGCACGTTGCGCCCACGCAGGTCGTGGACGCTGACCTGCCACCCGCGCCAGTCGGTGCCGTCGTCGAGCGTCACCATCAAGGCCTCGGCGACGCCGCGGGCCCTGTCGGCCAGCCGCCCGGGAACACGGATCTCCTTGCCCACCGCGTCGAAGACGCATTCGAGGCCGTTGGTGCAATGGAAACGGTAGCGTGCCATGGCGGTGCGACCCCCTTCGTGACGACGTCAGACATCGTTCACTCTATGTTCTAATTTCGAGAAGGCAAACGCGGGACGGTGGATAAGGTGGCACGGGGCGTGAACAAATCGGTCGCGGCCACGCCCGAGGCGCCGCCTCGGCTCGACGACGGGCGCTCCGCGGCCGGCTCGGCCGACCCCTCGGCCTACGGGCGGCGGCTGGTCCCGCGCCCGCACCAGGTCGAGGCCGCCGAGGCGATGCTGGCGGCGCGCGCGGCCGGCTGGCCCGGCTTCCTGCTCGGCGACGCCACCGGGCTCGGCAAGACGCTGTCGGTCTGGACGGCCCTGGCTGCGATGCCGGAACGCGACGTGCTGATCGTCTGCCCGAAGGGCGCCATGCCGCAATGGCGCCGCACCCTGGCGCTGTCCGGGTTGCCGGAGAAGGCGGTGACGCTCGTCAACTACGAGCGCACCAAGGCGCTGATGGCGCCGCCGGCCGCGGGCACGCGGCGGTCGGCCCGCGCCAAGAACAACGCGCTCGCCAAGCACGGCAGCCTGCGCCGGGCCTGGCCCCTGGTCGTGTTCGACGAGAGCCATCGCCTGCGCAACCCGTACAGCCAGCAGAGCCTCGTCTGCCGGCACCTCGCGGATGCGGCCGTGTTCACGAGCTACGTCAGCGCGACCGCCGGCCAGGCGCCGCACGAGCTGTCCTATCTCGGGCGGCTGCTCGGCGAGGCCGCCGACGCGCCGACGGAGACGCTCGCCGAGTTCAGGGTTCTGATGCAGCGCCTCGGGATCGGCCGGGCCAAGGGGCGATGGGTGAATTGGTCCTGGACCAGCAACGCGCAGGACTGCGCCGTGATGGCCGACCTGCTCTACACCGGCCCCCGCGCCATCGGCCTGCGGCGTCGGCCGGGCGACATCGCCGGCTGGCCGGAGGTGGAGCGCGCGCTCGCCCCGACCGAGCTGACCGCCAACGCGCGCCGCCTCTACGACGCGACGTGGCGCGAGTTCCGTCGCGAGTTCGGCCTCCTGGGCGGAAGCACCCGGCGTCCGACCGGGTGGGCCGCGGACCTGCGCTTCCGGCAGAAGGCGAGCCTGCTGCGCGTGGACGGGACGGCCGACTTCGTCGAGCTTCTTCTCGGGGCCGGCGAGCAGGTCGCGATCTCCGTCGCCTTCCTGGAGACGGGGGCGGCCCTGCGGGCGAGCCTGGAGACGCGGGGCTGGTCGGTCGGCAGCATCGACGGCCGGCAGGACGCCGAGGCGAACGAGGCGACGCGGCGGGCCTTCCAGACGGGGGCGCTCGACGCGGTCGTGTTCACGGTCACCGAGTCGATCTCGCTCCATCGCAACGAGCTGCCGGGCGGCGAGCGCACCCGTGCCCTGGTGATCCACGACATGCGCCACAGCGCGATCCAGCTGGCCCAGATCGAAGGCCGCTGCCACCGGGACGGGCAGGCCGCAATCATCCACTACGCCTACGCCGAGGGCACGGTGGAGGAGGCGATCACCCACACCGTGATCCAGCGGATGGCGACGATGGGCGCGATGGCCGGCGAGGACACCGACCTGCTCGAGGCGATCATGGCCCGCCTGCTCGAGGACGATCCCGGCGAACCCGGCTGACGGCGGTCGGCCGAAGCTCCGCTCAGTCCTCCCAGGACCGCAGCCCGCACACCCAAACCGTCACCACGACGGGGCCGGCGATGAGCAGCGACAGGGTGAGCTGGTCCGTCGGGTCGCTGGTGAAGGCGCGGGCCACCGCGGGTCCGATCAGGGCGCAGCCGGCGCCGGCCAGGATCGCGACCGTTCGTGGGGTCATCACGTCACCTCGCAAGCGATCGGCGCCTTGTGATCGGCGCCTCGCGATCCGCGCTTTTCGTCCACGCCCGCCCAGAAACGGGGGAGAAGCTGGGTACGAGGGGCGCGGACGGTCGATCCTCGGACCGACCCTTGCGTAAGCGTCGAAGGCGCGATTCGTTCGCGCCGGCGCGCAGATGCCGCGGCTCCCCGACCGGCCAGGGCACCGGACCGATCGCCGGGACGCCCTGCCGTCGGCAGCGCCCGCGCTACGCCGGAAGGACGACGACCTTGGTCTTCACCGGCGTCCGCGCATAGAGGTGGATCATGTCCTGGCTGAGCAGGCCGACGCAGCCGCTGGTGATGCCGCTGCCGATCGTGTCGGGCTCGCTCGAGGCGTAGATCGTGTAGAGCGTGTAGGCGCCGTTCTGGTAGAGGTGCAGGGTGCGGGCGCCGAGGGGGTTGTCGAGACCGCCCGGCATGCCGCGGGCGTACTTGGCCGCCTCCGGCTGGCGGCGGATCATCTCCTTGGGCGGCGTCCAGGTCGCCCACTCGGACTTGCGCCCGACATAGGCGTCGCCGTGCCACAGGAAGCCGTCGCGTCCGACGTTGGCGCCGTAGCGGGTGGCGTTTCCGTCGCCCTCGATCCGGTAGACGTAGAAGTTGGCGGGGTCGACCACGATCGTGCCGGCGGCCTCCTTGGTCTCGTAGCGGACCGTGCGGCGGTAATACTTCGGATCGAGCTTGCTGATGTCGGCCGCCGGGATCGGAAACTTCTCGTCCGGCATCGGCCCGTAGGTCCGCGTCGCCTCGGCGAGCAGGATGCCGTCCGTCGTCGCGCAGCTGCCGAGGCCGATGGCGCCGAGGCCGACCGCCGAGCCGGCCAGGAACGACCGGCGGCTCAGGATCGCCGGCCGGCCGAGTGCGGTGCGATCGCGTTCGCCGGAATCGGCATGCCCACCGTTGACGATCATGATCCCGAACGTCCCATATCCTGCGGTGCGGTTTCGCGCACGCGCAGGGCTGCGTTGGTCCTGGTGTACCGCCGGACCGGACCGGCGAAACCAGACCGTATCGGCAAGCTCGGCTTTTGCGTCGGGAGTGTGGCAAAAGTCCCGCGGCGCCGCGAATGTCCACCGGAGCCGCGCGATCACCGGCACCGCGGGGCGTCCGGGTCCCCCGGGATCAGGGGCGGCCGTGCTGCCGGCCCGCGAGACGGTCGAGGAGCACGTGCGGCACGGTCAGGGCCGACAGCATCCGAAGCGTCAGGGTCAGCAGGTCGGACGCCGCGTCGGGCGGACCGGACGCGTAGAGCGGCCATAGGCCCGCGCCGATCAGGAGGGTCAGCGCGAAGACCGGCAGCGAGCCGCGGACGGCCCGGCCCATCGTGTCGATGCCGGGTGCCTTCGTGGAATCGCGCACCAGGGCCCGCATGTGCCGGGGGCCATGCAGGCCGACGAAGTACAGGGTGAAGGCGGTGAGCGGCGGCAGCAGCCAGAAGGCGGTCGCGAGGACGACGAGCTCGGCCCGCAAAGCCGGCCGCGCGTGCCGCGTCAGGAGCCAGGCGGCAGCAAGGGCGAGCCAGAGCCAGGACGCGGCCGTCCACCACGCGGGAAGCGACGGCATCGGCACCCGTGCCACCGCCGCGAAGATCTCGGCCGTCTCCTGCGGGCGCAGGAGCGCCGGCAGGGCGATCGGCAGGCCTCCGCGCACGAGGGCTTCGACCGGTCGGCCGGGACCGGCATCTTCCTCGCCGAAATGCAGGGCCGACAAGGCCAGGAAGCCGGCGAGCGCCGCAAGCGGCGCGAGCTGCCAGGCGAGGAGGACCAGGGCCGAGAGGCCGAGATAGGGGATGGCGAAGACCCCGAACCACGCCCGGCCGTAGCGGGGACGCAGAAGCGGTGCCGCGATCGCGCCGTCGAGCGCCCCGTGGGGTACACCGAGGACGATCACGACCGAGAGCGCCGCGAGCCAGGAGGCTTCGCGCGGCAGGAACGCGGAGGCGACGAGCCCGAGCGCGACGAGCGCGGCGGCCAGGTGTGGCAGCCGGGCCGTCGCGGCGCGAAGGCGGCCCGCGGCGTCGGCCGCCGCGAGGGGCGGACGAGACGCGCGGACCGTCATGCGGTTCAAGCCGCCCGGCGCAGCGGCTTGGCGGCGGCCGTTCCCTCGGCCAGGTCGCGATCGACGGCGCGGGTCGTCTCCATCGTCGCCATGATGCCGTAGGCGACCTTGGCGGTCAGATCGAGGAGCGCGACCACGGCGAGCGCGACGGCGGGCGAGAGTAGGCCGAGGCCATCCTGGCCGACGAGGAGCACCACCGGGTAGGCGCACCAGACTCCGGTGAGGAACACGGCGTTGCGCAGGAAGGCTTTTCGCACGTCGGCCCGCTCGGCGGCGTTTTCCTCGCGCAGCTGCACGAAGATCCCGTAGAACACGGCCAGGAACGCGCCGCAGGAGATGGCGAACCAGGTCCACTTCACCGCGGCGACCTCGGACAGGCCGAAGGCCAGCGCCGTGACGATCATGATCAGGTCGGAGCCGACGAGGCCCCAGACCACGGCCTGCCGGCGCATGCCGGAATGCATCGCGGTGCGCGCGAGCCCGACGAGCAGGAGCGGCGTGGTGAAGGTCCAGTCGATGTAGCGCGCGACGTAGAATTGCCGCGCGACGTCCGCCGCGTCGGGGCCGGCCGGGAGGGTGATGCTGCCCTGCCCCGTCGCCATGGCGAAGTAGGAGCATGCGGCGATGATCGGCACGATCCCGTGGATGATCCCGTCGGCTTCCTCGGTGGGCGTCCGCCGCTTCGCCAGTAACAGGATCGCGGCAGCTCCGGCGGCCATGCCGGCGCAGCCCAGCCACAGCCAGAATTGAGGCGTCATCGTTGTCTCGTCGGTCGGGGGATGAAAGCGCGTCCGGGAACGTGGCAGCGCCCGAGCCCAATCCCCCTCACCCCCGATCGTTGCGCCGGCGCGTTGTCGCGGGCGCGGCACCATCACGGGCGCGGGACCCTCGCGGGCGGACGGGTGCCGAGGTGGTCGCGCAGGGTGCGGCCCGCGTACTCCGTGCGGACGAGGCCGCGCCGGCGCAGCTCCGGCAGGACCAGCTCGATGAAGTCGTCGAGGCCGCCGGGCAGGGTCGCCGGCATGACGTTGAAGCCGTCGGCCCCGCCGGCGCGGAAGCGCGCCTCCATCTCGTCGGCGATCTGCGTGGGCGTCCCGACGATCTGCGAGTGGCCCCGCGCCCCGGCGATCCGCAGGTAGAGCTGTCGCAGGGTCAGGCCCTCGCGGCGGGCGAGGTCGAACATCAGCTGCTGGCGCGACTTGGCGCCCTCGGCCTCCGGCAGCTCCGGCACCGGGCCGTCGGGATCGAAGCCGGAGAGGTCGAAGCTGCCGACCATCCGCTCGAGCAGGGCGAGGCCCACCACCGGGTCGATCAGGTCCTGCAGCGCCTCGAACTTGGCCCGCGCCTCCGCCTCGCTGCGCCCGACCACCGGGAACAGGCCCGGCATCACCTTGAGGTCGTCGGGGCTGCGGCCGAACCGCGGCAGGCGCGCCTTGAGGTCGCCGGCGAACTCGACCGCCTCGACAAGCGTCTGGTTGGCGGTGAACACGACTTCGGCGGTGCGGGCCGCCAGATCCTTGCCCGGCCCCGACGAGCCCGCCTGCACCACCACGGGCTGGCCTTGCGGCGTGCGCGAGATGTTGAGCGGTCCGCGCACCTCGAAATGCGTCCCGCGATGGTTCAGCGGGCGGAAGCCGTCGGGCTTCGAGAACTGGCCGCTCGCGCGGTCGATCACGACCGCGTCGTCGTCCCAGGTGTTCCACAGCCCGAGCACCACGTCGACGAATTCCTCGGCCCGGGCGTAGCGGTCGCCGTGGCGGGCGATGCCGGCCTCGCCGAAGTTGGCGGCTTCCGCGTCGGTGGTCGAGGTGACGAGGTTCCAGCCGGCCCGGCCGCCGCTGAGGTGGTCGAGGGAGGCGAAGCGCCGGGCGACGTTGTAGGGCTCGTTGAAGCTGGTGGAGGTGGTCGCCACGAGCCCGATCCGGTGGGTGACCGCGGCCAGCGCCGAGAGCAGCGTCACCGGCTCGAAGTGGGTGGAGCGGGCCGTGCGCTCGGACGAGCGCAGGTTGCCGTCGCGGATGCCGGAGCCGTCCTCGAGGAAGACGAGGTCGAACTTGGCCGCCTCGGCCCGCTGCGCCCAGCCGACGTAGCGTTCGAGGTTGAGGCCGCCGTCGGCCTCGCTCGACGGATGGCGCCAGCCCGCCACGTGGTGGCCGGTGGCGTAGAAGAACGCACCGAGGCGCATCGTGCCGTGTCTCGCGGTGTCCTGTCCCAAGGTGCCCTACCCCGCCATCCTGTCGTGAAGCTCGCGCGAGCCTGGAGTCCCACCGCCCGCCTTGCGAGAACGCACCGGGCGGCGGGCCGTTTCAGCCGAGCCTGCGCACGCACCGGAGAGCCCGGCTCCAGCCTCGCCTTACGGGTGCTTGTGGATCGGGTCGACCCAGTGGACGGCCTCGGGGCGCTCCACCGGCTCGACGTCGGGGATGTTGACCACCACCGCCTCGTTGTCGGAGCGCACCAGCACGCATTGCAGGGTCTCGTCGGGCGAGGCGTTGATCTCCTGGTGCGGCACGAAGGGCGGCACGAAGATGAAGTCGCCGGGGCCGGCTTCCGCGACGTATTCGAGCCGGTCGCCCCAGCGCATCCGGGCGCGCCCCGACAGCACGAAGATCACGCTCTCCAGGACGCCGTGATGGTGCACCCCGGTCTTGGCGTCGGGCTCGATCGCCACGGTGCCGGCCCAGATCTTCTGCGCGCCGACGCGGGCATGGTCGATCGCCACCTGCCGGAACATGCCCGGCGTCTGCGCGGTGTTGGCGTCGAGCTTGTCGCCGGGGACCACCCGCACGCCGTCGTGCTTCCAGCGCTCGGTGCCGGCGGCCGGCGCCTCGCCTTCGTGCGGATGGCCGTGGGACGTGTTGTCGTGGGGCGTATCTTGGTGAGGCGCATCTTCGTGAGGATCGTGCATCGCAAGGCTCCCGCTCGCCGGCCGTTCGGCGCATCCTAGCTGGTTGCGGGCCGCCGGTGCGAGCAGGGCGTCGTCATCGCCGCCGCGTCCGCAGGGCGAGCGCCAGGGCCGCCGGCCAGAACGCGAGGCTGAGGGCGATCACCGGGCCGACGTTTCGCCCCTTCCACAGCGCGATGCCGACCGGAAGGAACAGGACGGGGATCGCGACCGCGAGAAACAGCCAGAACGCGCGGTCGCCCATGACGTCTTCAGGCATGTCGCGACCGGCTTGGCGTTCTTCGGGGAATGGCCTGAAGGTCCGAGCGTCCGACGGCGCCCGTGATCGAGCGGGCACGCCGAACGCTTCGGAGTCCGCGTCGATCAGTATCTGGCGGCGCCGGCCGGCGGGTCAGCTCAGGCCGTGCTTGCACGCGTTGCGGAATTTCTTGCGCGCCTTGCCGTGCAGGCCCTGCTTGTCGGCCTGCATCGAGCAGTCCTTCGACTTGGCGGTCCGCTCCGCACTCGGGACGGCGGGCTTCCCCGCCTGCGCCGGCGCGGACGCCGCCGAGCCGGGCACCACGCCGGGGCTGGGGGCCGTGCCCTGCGCGTAGGCCGGGACCGCGAAGAGGAGGCTGCCGGCGACGACGGCGGCGGCGCGATTGAACGTCATGACGGGATGCTCCGGTGAGGCGCCAGAAACGGCTGCGCGCTGGCCGGCGTTCCACCCCACACGGATCGTTGATCGCCGGCGCCCCTCGCCCACCGTGGAGTCCGGCGGCATCGGTCATCCTTCCGAAACCTGTCCGGCGCATTCTGGTGAACGCTGCATCGCCAGCCGGCAGATCCGCCCGATCCGCTGCGGCGGCCCTGCTCGCTCCGGCGACGCGGGGCCGCCCCGTTCGGGTTTTGGGACGCTCGCCCAGCGGGTCCGCCGGCCACACGCGCCTTACCCCACCCGAATGTCAGGATCGTCCCGTTGCGGCCCGTCCGCTGCGTCGAGGCGTTCCTCGGCCGGCGTCTCCTCCGCGATGGGTGTGCGCAGCCAGGTCGCGATGCGCTGCAGGGCTTCGAGGGACGGGTCCTCCGGGCGGGGGCTGGCTGCGAGCGCCGCGCGGACGTCGCGCAGAAACGCTTCGGTGTCGTCATCGGACATCGCTGCTCGTCGAAGCTTGCGGAACGCCGGTCGCCGGCTTGGTGCAAGGGCGCGTGCCTAGCTGTCGGCCGGCCTCGCCGCGGGCCACGCCGAACGCGTGCGACCCACTATGGAGGCCGCGCGCGTCGCGCGCGGCCCAACTCGCTCGGTCAGGAGGTCGACCACTCGCGCTTGACCTCCTCGGCCGGGCGGTCGAGGCGCACCGTGTCGCCCTCGACGGACTGGACGAAGTCGACGGGGATGTAGTGATGCAGGCCGCCGGCCGCGGCGTCCTTCTTCGTCAGCTTGATCTCGCCCTTGTCGACGTGGTCGACCGTGCCGACGTGGGCTCCGTCCGAACCCACGACGTCTGCGTGTTCCTTGATCTCTGCGACGTCGACCATGCGTTTCACTCCCGATCAGGCCCTCTCAACCGGGCCCGCGGGGCCGATGTTCCGGGAGCGTGAACTCTCGGAGGCCGGCGACCGGCCCGCCGCCTGCGGAACCGCCGCCACCGGGTGAGGTTGCGCTCATCGGGGACCCGACGACCCGTGAGGATCATGTGCGCGACAGCCGACGACCGTCACGCCGTGTCCTGCTGCGATCCGGGGGCTCCGTCGCCGCCGGGGCGATGCTCGGGATGGCGGCCGCGCAGGCCGGGGCGCAGGAGCCGGCCGTGACGGAGTCCGGCCGGCGCGCGAAATCCCTCGACACGGACTACTTCAAGGGCATGTACGCCACGGAAGCCGACCCGTGGAAGTTCGCCACCAGCGCCTACGAGCGCGCCAAGTACCAGGCCACCCTCGAAGCCCTGCCCCGGCCGCACTACGCCTCCGCCCTGGACGTCGGCTGTTCCATCGGCGTGTTCACGCACCAGCTCTGCGGGCGCTGCGACGCCGTGCTCGGGCTCGACGTGGTGCCCTCCGTGCTGGAGGCCGCGCGCGCCCGCTGCGCCGACTGCCCGAACGCGCGTTTTCAGCTCGCCGCCGTCCCCGGCCAATGGCCCGATGGGCGCTTCGACCTGATCGTGATCTCGGAGGTGGCCTACTACCTCGACCGCGCCGACCTCGCGCGCCTGGTCGCCCGGGTGGAGGGCGCGGTGCTGCCCGGCGCCGACATCGTCCTGGTGCACTGGCTCGGGGTCGCCCACTACCCGCTCTCGGGCGACGACGCGGCCGAAGGCTTCATCGCCGGCGCGAAGGGCTTCGCGCAGGTGCTGAAGCAATCGCGCACCGCCGAGTACCGGCTCGACGTGCTGCGCGCGAACGAGGCGGCGCCCGCGCGCTGATCGCGTCGTGCCGCCTCATCGCCCCGGCGGCCGGCGCCTACGCCGGGCGTGCCGGTCCGCGACGCGGAACAGCATCAGGCCGAGCCCCATCAGGAGCAGGCTCGCCAGCGCCTGGACCGGGCGCGAGGCGACGAGGTGGACCAGCATGAATAGCGTCACCCCGAGGAAGACCAGCGGCGTGACCGGATAGCCCCAGGCGCGAACCGGCCGCGGCAGGTCGGGCCGCGTCACGCGCAGCCGGATCACGCCGAGGACGGCGAGGAACGAGGACAGGATAAGGCCGAACTGGATGAATTCCAACACCGCCTCGAAGCTCCGCGTGAGGAGCAGGAGGCTGGCGATTGCGGCCTGGAGCAGGGTCGCGGCCACCGGCACGCCGGTTCGGGAACGCCGCGCGAAGAACGCCAGCAGCGGCACGTCCTCGCCCATCGCCACGGTGACGCTCGGGCCGATCCACATCATCGCGCTGATCGTCGGAATCAGGCCGAGGCAGATCAGCAGGCCGACGAGCCGGCCGCCCGCCTCGCCGAACACGTGGCGCCCGCTGATCAGGGCGACCTCGATCTGCCCGGCGAGCTCCGCCGTCGGCGTCGTGTAGAGGAACACCGCGTTCAGGGCGACGTAGAGCACGAGGACGACGCCCGTGCCGACGAACAGCGCACGCGGCAGGCTGCGCGGCGGGTCGGCGAGGTCTCCGACGATGTAGGTCGCCGCGTTCCAGCCGGTGTAGGCGTACATCACGAAAACGAGGCTCACCGCGAAGCTGGCGCTGAAGATCTGCCCCGGGTCGGAGGCGCTCGGCAGGAAGCCGATCGAACCGCCCCCGCCGCCGGCAAAGCCCGCGACGATGAAGAGCACGATCAGCGCGAGCTTCACGAGCGTGAAGCCGACCTGGATCGCGTTGCCGTGGTGCCCTCCCCCGAGGCGCAGCGCCGTGGTCGCGGCGATCGCCGCGAGGCCGAGGGGCAGCGGCGGCGCCCCCGGCAGGATCGCCTGCGCGTATTGCCCGAACGCCATCGCCGCCAGCGCCACCGGCGCGCTGAACCCGACCGTCGCCGAGAGCCAGCCGGCCATGAACCCGAAGGCCGGCCCGTAGGCGCGCGTCAGAAAGTTGTACTCGCCGCTCGAGCGCGGAAACATCGCGGCGAGCTCGGCGTAGCTGAACGCCCCGCACAAAGCCACGACGCCGCCGACGAACCACAGCAGCAGCAGCGTGAACCCGGACGTGATGTCCACGACCTGGAAGCCGAGGCTGGTGAAGACGCCGACCCCGACCATGTCGGCGATCACGATCGCCGTCGCCGCCCGGGTCGTGACCGCCGGCGCCGGCTTCGCGGTGGGCGGATCGCCAGCGTCGGACATGGGCGCGATCATCGCCTCGGCGTCGCCCGCGATCAAGCGACATCATCCCGGCGATCCGGTGTTCCCGTCGGCGATGCCGGAGTCCCCTGGCTTAGGCGAGGATCGCGACGCCGGCGAAAGGCGGCGACCACGCAGCCGTCGCTGCGCGCCTCGCGGCCCCCGGCTTTGCTGGCCTGCCCCATACCGCGGTGGCGACAAATGCCGAAGGCCGAGGGCGCGACGCTCGGCCCTTCCGCCCTGTTCGACGGGCGCGACCGCATCTCCGTATCGCCTCTATCGGTGATCGCCCTCGCCGGCCTCGGCGCGGACGTGGCGCTCAGCCGGCGTCGAACGTCTCGATGTCGAGGGAGAGGCGGGCGCGCAGGACCACTTTCCGGTTCTCGTCGCGGACCACGGCGAGGTAGTCCTGGCGCTCGGGCACGGCCGTGAAGCCGAGGGCGATCTTCGACATGATCCGCACCAGCTTCTCGCGCGCGGCGTCGGCGTCGGGCAGGTCGAAGCCCTCGGTGTCGCGCACGAAATGCGCGCCGTCATGCAGGTCGATGGTGTAGCGCGGCATTGCGTGCGGTGTCCGTGGGATTTTATCCCACAACGATATGGGATTTGCGCGTCCATGGGAACGACCGTTCGGTCGCAGGCGACCGCGATCGGGGCGTCCGGTGCCGGACGTCCGCAACGAGAACCGAAGGCTCGGTTAGGAAGAAAGATCGTATCAGCGCGATGGACCGGTGAACAGGCGCGAGGACTGATCTCGCCATCACGAAGCGGCGGGTTCGTCACGTCTGGACTGAAACCGCGATCCGGCCCGGCCGTATCCATCGCGGCGTCCCGGTGGCATCGAAGGGGCCCGGGCGGTTGCGCCGCGGCGCCCGCCCCGCGATGGTGGTGCGGCTCGACCGATGCGGACCTCGCCCATGGACACCCTCTCGCTCGTCCTCGACGCCTTCGCGCCGATCGCCGGGCGCCGCCTCCTCGACGTCGGCTGCAGTCCCGGCGCGATGGCGGCCGCGCTCGCCGGCCACGGCGCATGGATGACCGGGATCGATCCTGGAGCGGCGGCGATCGCGGCCGCCCGGGACCGCGCACCGAATTGCACCTTCGAGGCCGGCTCGGCCGAGAGCCTGCCCTTCGCCGACGGATCGTTCGACGGCGCGGTGATCCTCAACGCCCTGCATCACGTCCCCGACCCGCGCGCCGCGCTCGGCGAGGCGGCCCGGGTCGTCGTGCCGGGGGGCCGGATCGTCGTGGTCGAGCCGTTGGCAGAGGGCAGCTTCTTCGTGGCGCTCAGGCCGGTCGAGGACGAGACCGCGATCCGCGCGGCGGCGCAGGCCGCCATCGCCGACGCGATCGCGGCCGGGCGGTTCCGCTGCCTTTCCGACACGACGTTCGTGCGCCCCGAGACTTTTGCCGACCGCGACGCCTTCCTCGAACG
The DNA here is from genome assembly GCF_008039465.1 of Methylobacterium sp. WL120. Taxonomy (NCBI): domain Bacteria; kingdom Pseudomonadati; phylum Pseudomonadota; class Alphaproteobacteria; order Hyphomicrobiales; family Methylobacteriaceae; genus Methylobacterium; species Methylobacterium sp. WL120. The sequence continues at coordinate 20,279 of NZ_VRUT01000059.1, forward strand.
CGTCGCCGCGGTCGACCCGGCGCGGCGGATCGCGATCCGCGACAACGCGGAAGCGATCGCCACCGCCTTCGCGGCTGCGATCGAGCGCGATGCGGACGGGCGTTACGGGCTATCGCAGCCGCTGCGGGCGCACGTCCTCGTCGCAGTGCGCGAGCCGGCTTGAGGTTTGCAGTTTGCGCCCGGGCCCTACGCCCGCGCCTTGGCCAGCCGATCGAAGGCCAGCAGCTCGGACAGGAGCGCCGGCATGTCCCGCAGCGCCACCATGTTCGGGCCGTCGGACGGGGCGCGGTCGGGATCGGGATGGGTCTCGATGAAGACGCCGGCGACGCCGACCGCGACGGCGGCCCTGGCCAGCACGGCGACGAAGCGGCGCTCGCCGCCCGAGCTTCCCCCCTGCCCGCCCGGCTGCTGCACCGAGTGGGTGGCGTCGAACACCACCGGCGCGCCGCCGGTGACCGCGGCCATGATCGGCAGGCTGCGCATGTCGGAGACCAGGGTGTTGTAGCCGAACGAGGCGCCGCGCTCGGTGACCATCACGTTCGGGTTGCCGGCTTGGGTCACCTTGGCGGCCACGTGCTGCATGTCCCAGGGGGCGAGGAACTGGCCCTTCTTGACGTTGACCACGCGGCCGGTGGCGGCGGCGGCAAGCAGCAGGTCGGTCTGGCGGCACAGGAAGGCCGGGATCTGGAGCACATCGACCACCTCGGCGGCCGGCCCGCACTGCCCGGCATCGTGCACGTCGGTGAGCACGGGCAGGCCGTAGCGGTCCTTGATCTCGGCGAAGATCGGCAGCGCGCCGGAGAGGCCGATGCCGCGGGCGGCCCCGCCCGAGGTGCGGTTGGCCTTGTCGAAGGACGCCTTGAACACGAGGCCGAGCCCGTGGGCCTCGGCCATCTCCTTCAGCGCGGCGGCGATCTCGAGGGCGTGGTCGCGGCTCTCGAGCTGGCACGGGCCGGCGATCAGCGCGAGCGGCAGGTGGTTGCCGAAGGCGACCGCGCCGGCGCGGACGGTCTTGGGCTCGTGGGTCTCGGTCGAATCGGGCATGGGCGGAGGCTTAGCCCGCCCTCGCCCCGTGCGAAAGTCCGGCCCTGCGGCGCAAGGCCGGCGGCCGGTTCGGTACCAGGACGCAGACCGTGAGGTCGCCGGCGAGCGCGTCGTCGCGCGGCCCGGTCTCGCAGCGGAGCGCCGCCTTGCCCGCGATGCCCTGGCGCGGCGCGTCGGCGAGCAGCGAATCCTGGTGGACCTGCCGCGCCAGCACCTCGGCGGCCTCGGCGGCCGCGCCCGTGAGCGCGCGCGCAGCCCGGCCGATCAATTCATAGTAGCCTCGGGTCGGCTCGCGGTCGCGGGAGGCGAACACCATCCGCGCCGGCGCCCGGCAATCGAGGCTCATCCGCTCGGCGTCGGTGGCGCGGAACACCGCGAGCGAGCCGGCGCGCCCGGCGAGCGAGGCCCCGGTGGCCCGGATCATCGTGGCGGCGAGCCGGTCGCAGGCATCGACCCGGGGTGCGGCGGCGGCCGGGATCGTCGTGGCGAGCACGAGGAAGGCGGCCGCGCGCAGGAGGCCGCTCATTGCTGCGGCGCCGCCCGCACCGCCCGTTCCGATTCGATCGCGGCGAGCAGGATGCAGAGCGCGATCCCCTCGGCCGCCTCGCGGACCTCGGACAGGCTCGGGTAGGAGGGCGCGAGGCGCAGCGCCGCGTCGCGCGGGTCGCGGCCGTTGGGGAAGGTCGCGCCGGCCGGCGTCAGGCCGATGCCGGCGCCCTTGGCGAGCGCGACGATGCGCTCGGCGGTGCCGACGCCGGCGTCGACGCTGACGAAGTAGCCGCCCTCGGGCCGGCTCCAGATCACGTCGGTCCCGGTGAGGTGGCGTTCGAGCGCCTCGGTGACGGCCGAGAACTTCGGGGCGAGGAGCTCGCGCTGGCGCTCCATGTGGGCGGTGAGCCCGGCCGGGTCGCGCAGGAAGCGGACGTGCCGAAGCTGGTTCAGCTTGTCCGGCCCGATGGTGCGCTTGCCGGCCCGCGCCAGGTACCAGCGCACGTTCTCGGGAGAGCCGGCGAAGAACGCCAGCCCCGCGCCGGCCAGCGTGATCTTCGAGGTCGAGGCGAAGACGAAGGCGCGGTCGGGGTTGCCTGCCTGCTTGCAGACATCGAGGATGTCGGGAATCGCGTGGTGCTCGGGCGTGAGGTGGTGGACGGCGTAGGCGTTGTCCCAGAACAGGCGGAAGTCCGGGGCGCCGGCCTTCATCGCCGCGAGCCGCCGGACGATCTCTTCCGAATAGATCTCACCGGACGGGTTCGAATATTTCGGGACGCACCACATCCCCTTGACCGCCGGGTCCGCGACCAGGGCCTCGACCACCTCCATGTCCGGCCCCTCGGGGGTCATCGGCACCGGCAGCATGCGGATGCCGAACTCCTCGCACAGGGCGAAGTGGCGGTCGTAGCCCGGCACCGGGCAGAGGAAGGCCGGCGCCGCCTCCTTCGACCACGGGCGCTCGGAGCCGGGCACGCCCTTCAGCATCGCCCAGACGATGCAGTCGTGCATCACGGCGAGACTTGCGTTCTCGGCCACCACCACCTGCTCCGGCGGCGCTCCGAGGAGAGCCGGGCCGAACAGCGCGCGGGCCTCGGCCAGGCCCTGGAGGCCGCCGTAGTTGCGCGCATCCTCGCCCGACGCCGTGGTGTGGTCGCCGTTGCCGGGCAGCGCCAGCATCCCCGAGGCGAGGTCGAGTTGCTCGGGCGCGGGCTTGCCCCGGGTCATGTCGAGTTTCAGCCCGCGGGCGCGGAACGCCTCGTAGGCGCCTTGCGCCTGCGCATAGCGCGCGGCGAGGTCGGCGGGGGACAGGTCTGCGAGTGCGGTCATCGGAACACGGGCCGGGTTGTTCGGGCGTCGGGGCGTGTCATAGGCCGATCCGTGTTCCAGCGCACGCGAAAGCCGCGGCCGGGACCGGCTGGCCCTTCCCGGATCACGGATCGGTGATCTAAGCTCGCCGCGAGGGGGCGGTCGATTCGAGAGCGCCATGATCGACGACGTCTTCACCTACGGCGGGCAAGGCCTGGGTTTCGTGGCGATCGGCCTTTGGGCCTGGCTCGCCATGACCGCGCCCGCGCTCCAGGCCTGGATCCTGGCGCGCTACGAGGACGAGCTCGGGCTCGGCGCCTCGCCGTCCGCTTCCGCCCCCGCACGCTCGGCCCGCATGGGGCTCGTCGCCGGCGGGGTGACGATGGTCGCGCTCCTGTGCCAGTCGATCGGGTTCGCGATCCCGGATTGACCTTGCCCGGATTGAATTTGCCGCGATCGACCCTGCGCCGCCCCGCTCAGCGCCGCCCGAACAGCCGCTCGATGTCGTGGCGGCCGAGCGCGACGTAGGTCGGGCGGCCGTGGTTGCACTGGCCGGAATTCGGCGTCGCCTCCATGGCGCGTAAGAGCGCGTTCATCTCCTCCGGGCGCAGGCGGCGGCCGGCGCGGATCGAGCCGTGGCAGCTCATCCGCGAGAGCACCGCATCGAGGCGGCGCCCGAGGGGGCCGTCCTCCAGGGCGCCGGCGCCGCCCTCCTCCACCCCGCTGGCGTCGAGCGCGTCGAGGATGTCGGCGACGAGGTCGCGCACCGAGGCGCCGGCGAGCGCCGCCGGCACGGCGCGCACCAGCACCGCACCGGGGCCGAAGCCTTCCAGCGTCAGGCCGAGCCGTTCGAGTTCGGGGGCCGCCGCGGCCAGCCGCTCGGCGGCCTCGGGCGCCATCTCGATCACGTCGGGGATCAGCAGGCCCTGCCGCAGGATGCCGCCCGACGCGCGCTCGCGCTTCATCCGCTCGTAGACCAGGCGCTCGTGCGCCGCGTGCTGGTCGACGATCACCACGCCGTCGCGGGTCTGGGCGACGATGTAGGTCTCGTGCAACTGCGCCCGCGCAGCGCCCAGCGGATGGTCGAGGGCATCCTCGGCCGGGTCGAGGCTGCGCAGATCGGCGGCCGGCGGCGCCAGGTCGGCCGTCGGTTCCGCCAAGCCGGCCATCGGGTCCGACAAGTCGCCGGCCGGGTCGAACGCCGCCTGCGCCGCCTCGCCGAACCCGTAAGCCTGGTTCGGTGCGGGCCGGTGGAAGCCGGACGGCGCCGCGAGCGACGGGGTGCCGGGCCGGAACGCGCCGGTTCGGGCGGCCTGGAACAGGCTCGGGTTCGCCGCCCCGCCATGTTGCGTCAGGGCATGCTGCGTCAGGGCATGCTGCGTGAGCGGAAGCCCGCCGGAGGGGCGCAGGGCGTCGAGGGTGCGGGCGGCGACGCCGGTTGAGGCCCGCACCCCGCCCCGGCGCAAGGCCTCGTGGATCGCGCTGACGACGAGCGCCCGCACCAGCCCCGGATCGCGGAACCGCACCTCGGTCTTGGCCGGGTGGACGTTGACGTCGACGAGGCCGGGCTCGCAGGCGATCGCCAGCCCGAGCACCGGATGCCGGTCGGAGCGCAGGGTGTCGGCGTAGGCGCCGCGCACGGCGCCGAGCAGCAGCCGGTCGCGGACGGGACGGCCGTTCACCGTGAAATGGATGTGGTTGGCCGCCCCGCGATGGAAGGTCGGCAGCCCGACATGGCCGGTGAGCGAGAAGCCCTCGCGCGCCATCGCCACCGGCAGGGCGTTCTCGGAAAAGTCCGACCCCAGCACCTGCGCCAGCCGGGCGAGGTTGGCTGCCGGGTCGTCCGGCCCGGCGCCGGCGAGCGCCGGCAGCACCAGCGGCGTGCCGCCCTCGCTCGTCAGCGTGAAGCGGATCGCAGGCTGCGCCACGGCGAGCCGGCGCAGGATGTCGGAGACCGCCGCGCTCTCGGCGCGGTCCGACTTCAGGAACTTCAGCCGCGCCGGCGTCGCCGAGAACAGGTCGGTCACCTCGATCCGGGTTCCGCGCGCGGCCGGCGCCGGGCGCACCGCGCCGCGCAGGCCCGCCTCGACGACGAGCGCCGCGCCGGATTCGGCCTCCGCCGTGCGCGTGGTGATCGACAGCCGCGAGACCGCGCCGATCGAGGGCAGCGCCTCGCCGCGGAAGCCCAGCGTGTCGATCCGCGTGAGGTCGCCGCCCGGCAGCTTCGAGGTGGCGTGGCGCTCGACGGCCAGGACGAGGTCGTCCGGCGACATGCCGGCGCCGTCGTCGACCACCCGGATCAGCCGCCGGCCGCCGGCCTCGATCGTCACCGCGACCGAGCGGGCGCCGGCGTCGATCGCGTTCTCCACGAGCTCCTTGACGGCGGAAGCCGGCCGCTCGACCACCTCGCCCGCGGCGATGCGGTCGACGAGGACCGGGTGGAGACGGCGGACGGGCGCGGGGGCGGACATGATCGCCCGCTTATAGACCCGCCGCACGCGCCGATCCATCGGCGTCGCGGGTCCGCCCCCATCCGCCGTTGACGCCGCATTAACTACGCCCGGCTAGGCTTCGTTAACCATGCGGAAGCGGTGCGGCGATCCTCGCGCGCCCAGCCAGGGGAGTCGGGATCCGGTGCTGGGGGTGGAAGGCGACGGGCATGCGCGACGGGAGGCAGGCCGTGCCTGCGGCCTCGCGCTGCTGCTCGCCGGCCTCCCGGCGGCGCTCGCGACCCTGCCCGCCGCGGCGCAGGCGCAAGGCGCGCGCTTCGAATCCCTCAGTCCCGTCGGCGGCCAGCCCGACAACCCCGGCATCGGCCAGGAGCCCGGCCAGGACGGATTGCCGACCTTGCGCCGCCGCCCCATGGACGGTCCGCCCCGCCTCGGCAACGGCACGTCCGGCGAGACGTCCGGCGGCGAATCCTCCGGCGGCCTCACCTCGGGCGGCGCCAGCCTGTCCGGGCCGACCGGCGCCGAGGCCGGCGCCTCGACCTTCGACACGCGCGTCCGCTCCTCCGGCAGCCGCACCGGCGGCGCCACCTCGGGCGCCAACAACCGCGCGCCGATCAGCCTGCTGCGCCAGCGCGCGGCACCGCCCCGGCGCCAGGGGACGGCGACGCGGCGCTTGACCCAGGACGTCACCCAGATCCCGCCGCCGGCCCTGCGGCTGTCGCCGGTGATCCAGAACCCGGTCGTCGGCGTGCCCCTGCCGCCGGAGGCGCCGCGGCCGCAAGGGGCGGGGCTGCCGCTGATCAATCCGCTGAGCGGCGTCCTCACGCCGGGCGCGCTGCTGGCCAACAGCCTGCGGCGGCCGCTCGCCACCGACGACGCCTACGCGCCGCTCGGGCTGAAGCTCGGCAGCTTCACGGTGCTGCCTTCCTTCACCCAGAGCCTCGGCTACGACAGCAACCCGGACCAGACGACGCCCTCCCTCGCCAAGGGCTCGGTGGCGCTGAGGAGCGAGGGCGAGCTGAACTTCCGCTCCGACTGGTCGCGGAGCGAACTCGCGGGCGAGCTGCGCGCCGGTTACCTCGAGACCCCGCAGAACGAGGTGGCGAGCCGCCCGAACGCGGCCGGCACCGTGCGCCTGCGGATCGACGCCAACCGCGACCTGCGGATCGACGCCGAGACCCGCTTCCTCGTCGACACCCAGCGCACCGGCAGCCCCAACCTCCAGGCCGTGACGGCGACCAACCGGCCGATCGTGGCGACCTATGGCGGCTCGCTCGGCGCGACGGAGACCTTCAACCGGCTGTCCGTGTCCCTGCGCGGCTCGGTCGACCGCTCCGAGTTCGAGGATGCGCGGCTGTCCGACGGCACCGTGATCAGCCAGGCCGACCGCAACCAGAACCAGTACAGCATGCGCCTGCGCACGGCCTACGAGGTGTCGCCGGAGATCAGCCCCTTCGTCGAGCTGCTCGCCGACACCCGGGTCTACGACCTGCGCCGCGACGCCAGCGGCCTGCGCCGCGACTCGGACGGCATCGCCGCCTCGGTCGGCGCGACCCTGAACTTCACCCGCTCGATCAGCGGCGAGATCTCGGGCGGCCTGCAGCACCGCACCTACGTCGACCCGGCCTTGCGCGGCCTCGACGCGCCCATCCTGGCCGCCGCCCTGATCTGGGCGGCGAGCCCCCTCACCACCGTGCGCCTCAACGCGCAGGCCGGCGTCACCGAGACGACGGTCCCCGGCTCCAGCGGCATCCGCACCCAGACGGCGACGCTGGAGGTGCAGCACGACCTCCTGCGCAACCTCTCGATCATCGTCGGCGGCGCCTATCTGCACAACGACTACCAGGGGGTCTCGATCCGCGAGACCGGCTTCTCGGCGACCGCTAGGCTCGATTACCGCTTCAACCGCTGGCTGACGCTACGCGGCACCTACCTCTACCAGGAGATCAACAGCTCGGTGGCGACGGCGAGCTTCTCCGACAACACCTTCCTGCTCGGGCTGCGGGTGAGCCCGTAGCCCCACACGCGGCCGATACCGGACCTCGGTGAGCTCGACTCGTCGCGGTCCGGCCGC
>NZ_VRUT01000005.1:0-75291 GCF_008039465.1 Methylobacterium sp. WL120
CGCCCCCGATCACCGCGCCCGCCACCGCCCCGATCGGGCCGCCGACGAGGGCGCCCGCAACCGCGCCGGAGCCGACGCCGACCACCGTGTTGCTGGCGGCAGAGGCGGCGCCGGGCAGGGCGAGGCTGGAGGCCAGCATCAGTCCGAAAAGCGTGCGTCGCAGCATGGGGAGACCTTCGAAATCCGTGGCGTTTCCCCGCCCTTGGCCGCGGAAGGTGACCAAAGCGGGGCTCCGCCGTTGCGCGGACGGCACGGTGCCTCCGGTTTCGATCGCGGCGGAATCTCGGAGTTTCGTCGCCGCGGCCCCTGGCAAGGCGAGTGCATTGCGGTAGGGTCGCGCACTTTTCTACGGGGTGACTCGCCGAATGTCCGATCTCCGCCTCCGCCGCAGCGTCCTCTACATGCCGGGCTCGAACCAGCGTGCGCTCGACAAGGCCAAGACCCTGCCGGCCGACTGCCTGATCCTCGACCTGGAGGATGCGGTCTCCATGGAGGAGAAGGACCTCGCCCGCGAGCAGGTCTGCGCCGCGGTCAAGAGCGGCGAATACGGCGACCGCGAGCTGATCATCCGCGTCAACGCCCCCCAGACGCCGTGGGGCGAGAAGGACCTGCGCGCCGCGATCGAGGCGCGGCCCGACGCGATCCTGATGCCGAAGGTGTCCTCGCCGGCCGTGCTGGAGAGCATCGCCGACCACCTCGAAGCCCTCGACGCGCCGGACGGCATCGCCGTCTGGGCGATGATCGAGACGCCGGCCGCGATCCTGAACATCCAGGACATCGCCCGCGCCAGCCGCGACCGGCGTACCCGGCTCACCTGTTTCGTGCTCGGCACCAACGACCTCGCCAAGGACACCTGGGCCCAGCTCGTTCCCGGCCGCGTGCCGATGCTGCCGTGGATGATGTTCACCCTCGCCGCCGCCCGCGCCTCGGGGCTCGCGATCCTCGACGGCGTCTGGAACGACATCGGCGACGTCGAGGGCTGCCGCGCCGAGTGCCGCCAGGCGCGCGACCTCGGCTTCGACGGCAAGACGCTGATCCACCCGAACCAGCTCGAGCCGGCCAACACCTCCTTCGCCCCGACCGAGGAGGAGGTGCGCCGCGCCCGCCTCGTGCTCGAAGCCTTCGACCGGCCCGAGAACGCCAAGCGCGCGGCGATCAAGGTCGAGAACCGCATGTACGAGCGCCAGCACGTCGGCATGGCCAAGCGCGCGGTGACGTGGTCCGAGGCGATCAAGGCCAAGGGGCAATAGCAACAAGGGCCAGTAGCGCCGAGGGCCGGTCGGTCGGAAGCGCGTTGCGCGGGGGCGCCGTTCGGCCTCGTCCCGTCATGGCCGTCGGCTGCGGCGCGCGCCCTCGTCCCTCGTCTCCCACAAGGAGGTTCTCATCGCTCAGACGACGATCACGCCCCCGCCACGGCGCCTGCGCGCGCTGGTGGGCCTCGTGGCGGCCACGGTGCTGCTGCCGTTCCTCGTGATGCTGCTCGGCCTCTGGGAGGGCCGGCGTGCCGACGACGACTGGGCCGCGTTCGCGGCCGAGCATCGCCACCTCTCCGCGATCGTCGCCGACCTGGAGGCGCGGACGCCGCGCGACGGGCGCGTCGACTACACCCTGCAGTTCCGCAAGGGCGGCCAGACCTACGGCGGCCCCCTCGCCCTGGACAAGGCGCGCGACGCGCGCGGCGAGGTCGCGACCATGACCACGCTAATGGATTGGCGCCGCAGCCTGCCGCCGGTTGTGGTCGTGGGCGGCGGGCTCGCGGCGGCGCTCTCGATCCTGGTGCTGCTCGCCGGAGCCGTCCTCGGGCTGGTGGGGCGCACCTCGCGCGACGCGCTCGTGGGCGGGTTCTCCCTGGTGCGCAAACTCCTGCCGGCGGCGCTGGCGCTGCAGATCGTGGCGGCCACCGCCGGGTTCGTCGCCGCCGTGATCTTCGAGGCGGGGATGCTCGCCCAGTCCGGCTTCGACGGCGGCGCGCTGAAGCTCCTCGGCGTCGCCGCCGTGGCGGTCGGCGCGACCGTGATCGCGGCGGCGAGCACCCTGTGGGGCCTGCGCCGCGCGCTCGCCGCCTTCGAGCCCGACCCGCTGCCGATCCTCGGCCGCCCGGTCTCGGCCGCGGAGGCGCCGGGGCTGTGGCGCCTCACCGAGGGGCTTGCCGACCGCCTCGGCGCGCTCAAGCCCGAAGCCGTCGTGGTCGGCCTCACCGGTGGATTCTTCGTCAGCGCCGGCCCCGCCTTGTTGCAGCCCGGCGGCGAGCGCCTGGCCGGCCGGATCCTCTACCTGCCGCTGCCCTACCTCGCCCTGATGCGGGGCGACGAGGTCGCGGCGATCATCGGCCACGAGCTCGCCCACTATGCCGGCGGCGACACCGCCTACAGCCAGCGCTTCCTGCCGATCTATGCCGGCGTCGGGCGCTCCCTCGACGCGGTCGCGGCCGGCCACCAGGGCTCGCTCGGCCTGCTCGGCCCGTCGTTGCGCCTCGGCGTGTTCGTGATGGAGCGCTTCCACCTCGCCGTGCGCCATTGGAGCCGGGCGCGCGAGTTCGCGGCGGACGCTGCCGGCGCCGGCCTGACCACGGCCGAGGCCTCCGCGCGGGCGCTGCTGCGCACCGGTGCCGTGCAGCCGCGCATCGCCGAGACCCTGGACGCCGCCGCCGAGGCGCCGGCTTCCGCGCCCTCAGACCTCGTCGCCGCCGTGCTCGACCGCGCGGTCGCGCAGGGCCTCGACGACCCGGCCGCCCACCTGGAGGCGGAGCAGGCCCACCCGACCGACACCCACCCGCCGACCCGCGAGCGCGTGGCGGCGCTCGGCGTGCCGCTCGGACCCGACCTGCTCGCCCTGGCCGCGACGGCGCCGCCCGCGCACGCCCTCAACCAGCTCGGCGCCTACTTCGCCAACCCGGCCGGCCTGTGCCGGGCGGCGACGGCCGACTTCCTCGGCGTGGTCCGCGAGCACGAGGCGGCCGTGCGGGCCGACCTGGAGACGGCGGCGGCAGGCGTCGCCGCCGAGGACCAGGTGCTGCGCGACAACAGCCGCCCCGGCGCCTTCGTGCTCGTCGGCGCGGCCGTCCTGTTCGGCCTCGCGGCGCTCGGCCTCGCGATCTTCGGCTTCCCGAGTCTCTCGGCGCGGGAGGCCGGCTACTTCGCGGTCGTCGTGCTCGTGCTCGGCGCGATCCTCGGGGCTTTGGGCGGCTACCGGCTCTGGCGCGGCGAGCGGGTCACCCTGATCCTGCGCCCCGACGGGCTGGAGGTGCCGGGGCTCGATCGGTCTATCGCCTGGGAGGCGATCGCCGACCTCGACATCAGCGTGAACCAGACCGGCATCGCCACGCGCCTGCTGCTGCCGCCGGAGGCGCCGTTCCCGGTCCGCGTGCCCGGCGGGCGCGGCGTGAAGCTCGACGCCAAGCGCCGCATCGTCACCTTCGCCCTCGGCCTGCCCCGCCGGACGACGCCGCAGGACTTCGCCGACCTGCTCGGCCGCTACCAGGTCGCGGCGCAGGCGCGTCGCCTCCTGGCCCAGGCCGAAGCCGCCCGATCCGAAACCCGGACCCTTTGAGGCTCGATGACCGCATCGCCCGACCGCACCGGCCCCTCGACCGGCCCTGCCACGAACGCTTCGCAGGCCCCCCTGCGGCTGCCGCCGGCCAGCGGCGGCTGGCGACAGACCCTCTGGGTCCTGCTCGGCGTCGCCGGCTTGTGCGGCGTCCTGGTGGCCTGCGCCCTCTATACTGCGCCGGCGGTGCTGTCGGATTGGCAGGTGCGCGAGGCGGCCCAACCCGTCCCCGACGCGCGGGTGAGCGACGGGCGGTGCAGCACCAAGCTGGTCGTCCACATCTGCGACGCGACCCTGAGCCTGTCCACGCCCAAGGGCGCGGTGACGCGCCGGGTGAACTACGTGTTCACGGGCGTGCACCTCGGCGATTACAGCATCAGCGTCATGGCCGACCCGGCCCGCCCCGACCTCGTCACCACCGATCTCGGCCTCGACCGCCTGGTGAACCGCACCATCACCCTCGTGGTCGTGCTCCTGGCGACGTTCGCCACCATCGTGGCGGCGCTCGCCGCGCTCGTCCGCAACCGGCGCGCGGGGGCCTGACGGCGACGGCCGGCGACGGCCCGTCCGTTCACGCGGCCGCCGGCCGGTCCGCCGCCGCGCAGTGGAACGCCACCGTCTCGTAGGGGTAGCGGACGCTGTCACGCCCGGCGAGCTCCGGCGTGGCGGCGATCAGCGCCCGCACCGCGGCGGCCACGGCCGCCCTTTCGTCGGTGGGCAGGGCGGCGATGAAGCTCACCGAGAGCGCGCGGCCGACGACCACGTCCTCGGCCGGCCCTTCGTGGTGGTGGGGCAGGCGCCGCTCGTGCAGGGGCCCGAAGCCCGCGGCCGGGAACGCCGCGCGCCAGGCTCCCGTACGATAGCGCGGCGTGTCGTCCTCGTAGGCGTCGACGATCCGCGTCAGGTCCGCGACCCAGGGCACGGATTCGTCGCGCACGTTCCAGACCAGCCCGAGCGTGCCGCCGGGGCGCAGCACGCGGCGGATCTCGGCGAGCGCCGCCGCTGTGGCGAACCAGTGGAAGGACTGCGCGCAGACTACCGCGTCGACCGCGCCGTCGGCGAGCGGGATCGCCTCCGCATGGCCGGGATGCGCTTCGACGCCGGGATTGCACTGGATGAGTCGCGCCCGCATGGCGGCGACCGGCTCGACGGCGACGACGCAGGCGCCGGTCTCCGTCAGGCGCGGGGTGAACTTGCCGGTCCCCGCGCCGAGGTCGAGCACGGTGCGCCCGGGACCGAGCCGAAGGTCGCCGCGCAGCCAGCCGTCCAGCGCCGGCGGATAATCCGGTCGGCCGCTGACGTAGGTGTCGGCCTGGGCGGCATAGCCGGCCGCGGCCGAGCGGTGGATCGTCTCCATCCCGAGCCCTCGAATTCTTCGAACGCAGCCCACCGGACGTGTCGACCCGGGAGCGTGCGTCAAGCCGGGTCGGCCTCCGCGGCGGCGACCAAGGCGGCGCCGTCCTCGGTCAGCGCATACTGGGCGCGGCTCGACCGGGCGTCGCGCCGGCCGACCGCGACGAGGCCCGCCTCGTCCAGGGCGGCGACGGCGCGCAGGGCGTGGGCGTGGGCGACGTCGAAGGCCTTGGCGAGGCTGCGGCTGTCGGCGACCGCGCCGACGAAGGCCGCCGCCAGTAAGACCGCCTCGATCGGTTCGAGGCCGGGCCGCCGCCGCGCGACCGCCTCGACCAGCGTGAGGAACGCCGTCTCGTCGGCCGCGCTCGCGTCGTCGGCCGCGCTCAAGCCGCCGCGGCCGCCACCGTCCGCGGGCACACGGTGACCAGCACCGATTTCGAGGTCGGCGTGTCGCTCTCGGCGCCGAAGGTCGAGAGCGGCACCAGCACGTTGAGCTCGGGGTAGTAGCCGGCCAGGCTCCCGCGCGGCATGTCGAACGGCACCAGGCGGAAATCCTCGGCGATGCGCGACGTACCGTCCGCGTGCAGGCCGACCACGTCGACCCGCTCACCGAAGCTTTGGCGCAGGGTGACGAGGTCGTCGGGGTGGCAGAAGATCACCCGGCGCTCGCCGTAGACGCCGCGGTAGCGGTCGTCGAGGCCGTAGATCGTGGTGTTGTACTGGTCGTGGCTGCGGAAGGTCTGCAGCACGAAGGTGTTGTCGCCCCCCGCTGCGACTTGGTGCTCGGTGGCCGCGGGCAGCGCGTCCGCCGAGAAGTTCGCGCGGCCGGTGGCGGTCTCGAACACGCGCTCGGCGGCGAGGTTGCGCAGCATGAAGCCGCGCGGGCGCCGGACTCGGACGTTGTAGCCGGCAAACCCCGGTACCGTGCGCTCGATCCGGTCGCGGATGCGGTCGTAATCCTCGGCCATCGCCGCCCAGTCGATCCGGTCTGAGCCGACGGTGGCCGCCGCCATGCCCGCGATGATCGCGATCTCCGAGCGCAGCTCCTTCGAGGCCGGCTTGTTGATGCCGCCCGAGCCGTGGACCATGCTCATCGAATCCTCGACGGTCACGATCTGGGTCTTGCCGGCGGCGTTCCGGTCGATCTCGGTGCGCCCGAGGCAGGGCAGCACGTAGCCGACCCGGCCCGGCACGAGGTGCGAGTGGTTCAGCTTCGTCGCGATGTGGACGGTGAGCTCGCAGGAGGCCAGCGCCTTGGCCACCAGGGCCGTGTCCGGCGTGGCGCGGGCGAAGTTGCCGCCCAGCCCGATGAAGGCCTTCGCCGTGCCGTCGAGCATCGCGCCGATGGCGGCCAGCACGTTGTGACCGTGCCGGCGCGGGGCGGCGAAGCCGAACTCGCGCTCCAGCGCGTCGAGGAAGGCGGCCGGCGGCTTCTCGTTGATGCCGACCGTGCGGTCGCCCTGGACGTTCGAGTGGCCGCGCACCGGGCAGAGGCCGGCGCCGGGCCGCCCGATGTTGCCACGCAAGAACATCAGGTTGGCGATCTCGCGCACCGTCGCCACCGAGTGGCGGTGCTGCGTCACGCCCATCGCCCAGGTCGCGATCGACTTCGACGAGGTGATGTAGATCTCCGCCACCTCTTCGAGGATGGCGCGCGACAGGCCGGACTGGTCCTCGATCGCGTCCCAGCCGGTCGCGTCGACCGCCGCGCGGTAGGCGGCGAGCCCTTCGGTGTGGCTGGCCAGGAAGGCGCGGTCGAGCACCGAGGGACGGCCGGCGGCGAGGGCCGCGTCGTCGGCGGCGAAGACCGCCTTGGCGATGCCGCGGAAGGCGGCCATGTCGCCGCCGAGCCGCGGCTGCAGGTAGTGGCTCGCGATCGGCCGGCTCGCGCCGCGCAGCATCTCGACGGTGTTCTGCGGGTCGGCGAAGCGCTCCAGCCCGCGCTCGCGCACAGGGTTGAACACCACCACCTTGGCGCCGCGCTCGGCGGCCTTGCGCAGGTCGGCGAGCATGCGCGGGTGATTGGTGCCGGGGTTCTGCCCGACGACGAAGATCGCGTCCGCCTTCTCGAAATCCTCCAGCAGCACCGTGCCCTTGCCGACGCCGATGGCGTGCGCGAGGCCGATGCCGCTGGCCTCGTGGCACATGTTCGAGCAGTCGGGGAAGTTGTTGGTGCCGTAGGCGCGAGCGAACAACTGGTAGAGGTAGGCCGCCTCGTTCGAGGCGCGGCCGGAGGTGTAGAACTCGGCCTGGTCCGGGTGGTCGAGGCCATGGAGCGTCGCGCCGATCTCGGCGAAGGCCGCGTCCCACGACACCGCGACGTAGCGGTCGCTGGCTGCGTCGTAGCGCATCGGGTGGGTGAGGCGGCCCTCGCCCTCGAGGGCGTAGTCGCTCCAGCCGCGCAGCTCGCTCACGGTGTGGCGGGCGAAGAACTTCGGCGGGGTGCGCTTGTCGGTGGCCTCCCACGAGACCGCCTTCACGCCGTTCTCGCAGAACTCGAACGACGACCCGTGTTCCGGGTCGCCCCAAGCGCAGCCGGGGCAGTCGAACCCGTCCGGCTGGTTCGCCTTCAGCAGGGCGCGGGCGCCCGAGAGCGGGGAGCGGCTGCCGAGGAGGTGCTTGCCGCAGCTCTTCAGCGCGCCCCAGCCACCGGCGGCCGAGGAACGCTTGGGCGTGCTGACGGGATCGGTCATGACGAGGCCTGGATCGAGGTTCGCGCGTGGCGATCACGCACTTGCGAGATAAGAGACCGCGCGGGTGCTTCTCAATCGTGTCTCGGCGCACCCCCCTCATGCGTCCGGCACGCGCGCATTTTTAACGGTTCTCGTTTCCCGGGGGCGGTAAAGGACGCGCGATGCAGGCACGGGTTCGGGTTTTCGCGGCGTTGGCGGCCGGATGCGCCGTCGGGGTCGCGATGATGGCCAACGATCATGCCCGCGACGCCGGCTGGGCCGTCACCGCGAACCAGATCGCCGACGCGCGGGCGTATGGGAAGCCGGGGGTCGAGATCGCCCCAGGCCGCTTCGTGTCCGAGCCGCTCCCGAGCGAGCACGCCGCTTTGCTGCCGGTGAAGTGGCTGCTGCTCGGTGCCGCCGCCGCCGGCGCGGTGTTCGTCGGAACGCGACGGCGGGGGTGAGCTGACTTTCCGCCGCGGCCCCCGACCTCGCGCCTCTTTCATTCCCTGCAGAGGGGGGAGGAAAGAGCGCGTCACGCCTCCCGCGCCAGCGCCTTCGCGTCGCGCCCGACCACGTCGGCGAGGCTCGACAGCTCTTCCGCCCGCATCCGCTCGACCAGGCCGCGCTTGATGGTGCCGACGAGGCCGGGGCCTTCGTAGACGAGGGCCGAGTAGAGCTGGAGCAGGCTCGCGCCGGCGCGGATCTTGGTCCAAGCGGTCTCGGCCGAGTCGACGCCGCCGACGCCGACCAGGGGCAGCCGGTCGCCGACGCGCAGGTAGGTCTCGGCCAGCATCCGCGTCGAGGCCGAGAACAGCGGCCGGCCGGACAGGCCCCCGGTCTCGCCCGCGAGCGCCGTCTCGGCGAGGGAGGCCGGCCGCGCCACCGTGGTGTTCGAGACGACGAGCGCCTGCACCCCGCGGCGAACCGCCGTGGCGCAGATCGCGTCCAGGGCGTCGAGGGTGACGTCGGGGGCGATCTTCAGAAGGATCGCGGCCTTCTCCGATCCGATCCGGGCGGAGGCCGCGTCGCGGGTCGCGACCACCCGGGCGAGCAGGTCGTCGAGGAAGGCCTCGCCTTGCAGGTCGCGCAGGCCCGGCGTGTTGGGCGACGAGACGTTGACGGTGACGAAGTCCACGAGCGGCGCGAGCCGCCCGGTGCAGGCGACGTAGTCGGCGAGCCGGTCGACGGCCTCCTTGTTGGCGCCGATGTTGACCCCGACGATTCCCGGCCGCCCGGCCCGCGCGCGCAGGCGGTCGGCGACCACGTCGAGGCCGGCGCTGTTGAGGCCGAAGCGGTTGATCACCGCCCGGTCCCGCGGAAGCCGGAACACCCGCGGGCGCGGGTTGCCGGGCTGGGGCTTGGGCACCACGCCGCCGACTTCGACGAAGCCGAAGCCGAAGCCAAGCAGCGCGTCGGCCGCCTGCGCGCCCTTGTCGAAGCCCGCCGCCAGGCCGACCGGGTTCGGGAACCGGCGGCCGAACGCCTCGACCGCGAGGCGGGAATCGTCGGCGGGCGGCGTGCGCGGCGGCATCAGGCTGAGCGCGCGAACGGTCAGGTTGTGCGCGTGCTCGGCGTCGAGGCCGTGCAGCGCCGGGCGCAGCAGCGGAAATAGGGCGCCGATCATGCCGGGATCTCCGCCGGCAGCACGTGCGCGCCGTCCGGCCCGAGCGGCATCGGGCTCACGCGGCGCACCGCGTCGAGGGGCAGGTCGCCGTAGAGATGCGGAAACAAGTCGCCGCCGCGCGAAGGCTCGTAGCGCAGCGCCGGACCGAGCGCTTCGGCGTCGACGGCGACGAGCAGGAGCCCGTCGCGACCGGAAAAATGCCGCCGCGCGGTCTCGGCCACCTGCTCGGCTGTGGAAAAGTGGATGAAACCGTCGGCCCGGTCGATCTCGGCGCCGACGAAGCGACCGAGGGCTTCCGCCTCGCGCCACAGCCTCTCGGGACAGATCTTATAGATCGACGTCATCGGCGCACCCGCTTTTCGATGCGCCGTCGATAGGGCGCCGGGCGGTTCCCTGGCAACCGTCCGGCAACCATCCCGACGGTTGTAACGGCCTCCGGCAGGCGTGGATTAGCCATTCGGTCGATTGCCTTTCTTGATCCGTAGTTCTACTTTCCTACAACTAGGCCGTGCGTCTCTGCGGTCGTCTTCGCCTTGGTCCCGCATGCTGTCCCACGAGCAGATTTGGAATGCCATCGACCGTCTGGCCGAGCGGCACGGCTTCTCCCCATCCGGCCTCGCCCGACGTTCCGGGCTCGACGCCACCAGTTTCAACCGGTCCAAGCGCGTCGGCGTCGACGGACGCAAGCGCTGGCCCTCCACCGAGTCGGTGTCCAAGGTCCTAGCCGCCACCGGCGCCAGCCTCGATGACTTCCTTAGGTTGATCGAGGCCCGCGAGGGGCCGCCGCGCGCCACCGTGCCGCTGATCGGCCTGACCCAGGCCGGCGCCGGCCGCCAGTTCACCGACGAGGGCATGCCGACCGGCGGCCCCGGCTGGGAGGAGATCGAGTTTCCCGATCTCGGCGAGGAGCGCGCCTTCGCCCTGGAGGTGCAGGGCGAGTCGATGCTGCCGCTGTTCCGCGACGGCGAAGTGCTGATCGTCTCGCCCTCGGCCGGCGTCCGCAAGGGCGACCGCGTGGTGGTGCGGCTGCATTCCGGCGAGGTCATCGCCAAGGAGCTGCGCCGCCGCACGGCACGCACCGTCGAGCTCGCCTCGCTCAACCCCGAGCACGACGACCGCACCCTGAACGTCGGCGAGATCGCCTGGATCGGCCGGGTGATGTGGATCCGGCAGTAGGGGGGTCGGGGGCGCTCTCGCGTTTCGCTTCCACCCTCGCTCCGTCGTCTCGCACCCGCGCCCCGTCGTCCCGGGGCTGCGCAGCGGAGCCCGGGATCGAGAGGCGCCGACGGCGCCCAACCGAGCGCAACCTACGGTCTGGGTTCCGGGCTCGATTGCGGCGCCCCGGGATCACGCGATCGTGTCGATAGGCCTTCTTTCATTCAACCTAGGTGAAAGGCCGGCACACGAACCCATCCGGTGACCGCCTCACCCCCGGGGCGCCGCTTCAGGCTTGGCCGTCCGGTCCGATGTCGCTATCGCTGAGCGGTCGGAGCCGTGGCTTCGCGAGGCCGGACGAGAGCATGGCAGAGCCCGACGCGGACGGCTTGAACGAACCGGCACCGCACGCCGGCTGGATCGCGCTGCTCGATGCCGCCGCGCCCGCCTTCCTCGCCGACCCGCGCCGGCCGGACGAGCCGATCGTCCACGCCAACCCGGCCCTGCTGGACCTCGCCGGCCTGGAGGCCGCGGCCCTGGTCGGGCGCAACGTCCGGCTGCTGGCGGCCGACCGGCGCGCCCTAGACGACGGCGCCGAGTTCCTGGCGGCGCGGGGCGACGGCACCACCTTCTGGGCGCGCGTGACGCTGCGCCCGGTCTCTGGCAGCCCCTATCGGCTGGGCCAGGTCTTCGACGTGACCCGGCGGCGCGACGCCGAGAGCGCCCTCGTGCTCTCGCGCCAACGCGAGGCCCTGGGGTTGCTCACCAACAGCGTCGCGCACGAGTTCAACAACTTCCTCCAGATCCTAATCGGCTACATCGACGGGCTGAAGCGCCGGCTCGGCGACAGCCAGGAGCCGTTCATCCAGCGGGCGATGAGCCGCTCCACCGACGCGACCGAACGCGCCGCCGTGCTCACGCGCCAGCTGCTGGCCTATTCGCGCAAGATCGCCCCCGACGTGCGCCCGATCGACCTCGACGCGCTCGTGGCCGCAACCGTGGAGCGCCTGCGGCCCGGCCTGCCCGTGGGGGTGCGCTTGGAGCTTGCCGGCACGCCCGGCCTGCCGCGGGCGATCAGCAACCCGCTGCAGGTCGAGCTGGCACTCGGCCACGTGGTCACCAACGCCTGCGAGGCGATGCCGGACGGCGGCACCATCCGGATCGAGAGTTTCCGCATCGCGCCGGGCGACCGCTCGGTGCAGCGGCCGGAGGACGGCGCCGTCGGCATCCGCATCACGGATACCGGCGCCGGCATGTCGCCGGAGATGCTGGCCCGGGCGCTCGCGCCCTTCGCCACCAGCCGCGAGGCCGGGCGCGGGGCCGGGCTCGCCATCGTGCACGGGCTGATGAAGCGGCAGAACGGCACTATCGCCCTCGACAGCCGGCCGGGGGAGGGCACGCAGGTGCGTCTGGTCTTCCCGGCGGCGCCCGAGCGGCCTGCGGCCCCCCTGCGCTGACGAATTGTCAGGGATGACGCGAAAAACATCGCGAGGCGACGGACTAAAACACGCCGCCCGGCGTCACCATCTTATGCGTCGGCGTTCGCGCCAAGACGTTCGACGACGCAAAGGCGTCCGACGACGTCCGGGACGTTTCGAGATGACCAGGGGCCGATCGATGCTCACCTCCACCACGCGCCGCAAGCGTGCGGCGACCTTTCTGGCGCTGGCCGCCGCGTTGACGGTCGCAGCGCCCGCCGTCGAGGCCCGTCCGGGCGGCGGCGGCAGCATGGGGTCGCGCGGCTCGCGCACCTTCAACGCGCCGTCGGCCACCACGACGGCGCCGACCGCCGCGCCGATGCAGCGCACGCAAACGCAGCCCACGCCCGGCATGAACAACCCGGGCATGAGCAACCCGGGGATGCAGGCGCCGGCCGCGCGCCCCCGCTTCGGCGGCGGCTTCATGGCGGGCCTGCTCGGGGCCGGCCTTCTCGGCGCGCTGCTCGGCGGCGGCTTCTTCGGCGGGCTCGGCGGCATCGCCTCGATGCTCGGCCTGCTGCTGCAGGTCGGCCTCGTCGTGCTGCTGGTGTCCTTTGCCGTGCGCTGGTTCCGCCGCCGCAACGGCGAGCCGGCGACGGCGGGCGCGCCCTATGCGCGCTCGGGCCTCGACCCGAACGCGGCGGGGGGCAGCAACGCTGGCCCCGGCGGTGCCACGGGCGCCGGTGGCATGCTCGGCGGCGCCCAGCGCCCGCCGCAGCAGCGCCCGGTGCAGATCGGCCCGAACGACTTCCAGTCGTTCGAGCGCCTGCTCGGTGAGGTGCAGGACGCCTATTCCCACGAGGACATGGTCGGCCTGCGCAACCTCGCGACGCCGGAGATGGCCGGCTACTTCGAGGAGGAGCTGCGCGGAAACAAGGCCCGCGGCGTCGTCAACCGCATTACGGACGTGAAGCTCCAGCAGGGCGACCTGTCGGAGGCCTGGGGCGAGGGCGCGCAGGAATTCGCCACGGTGGCGATGCGCTACACGCTCAAGGACGAGACGGTCGACCGGAACACCAACCGCGTCGTCGAGACCGAGCCGGGCGAGGCGACCGAGCTCTGGACCTTCGTGCGCAACCCGGGCCGTCCGTGGATCCTCTCGGCGATCCAGCAGACCCGCTAACGCGGCACGACTCGGAGAAACAGGCCGGCGTCCCTCACGGGGCGCCGGCTTTTTTCTGCGCGTCCCACAGGTTGGCGAGCCGCACGAAGCCCGCCACCGGCACCTCCTCGGCCCGTGCGGTCTCGGCGATGCCGGCCTCGGCCAGCAGCGCGGTCGGCTCCGGCGTCAGGCTCTTCAGGCTCTGGCGCAGCATCTTTCGGCGTTGCCCGAAGGCCGCCCGCGTCACCGCTTCCAGCGCCCGCGCCCGGCAGGGCAGGGGGACGGCGCGCGGGACGATGCGGACGACGCTCGACGTCACCTTCGGCGGCGGCACGAAGGCGGAGGGCGCCACGTCGAACAGGATGTCGCTCTGCGTGCGCCAGCCGCAGAGCACGCCGAGGCGGCCGTAATCGGCGCGCTCGTTCTCGTCGGCGACGATGCGCTCGGCGACCTCGCGCTGGAACATCAGCGTAGCGCTATCCCACCACGGCGGCCAGGCCGCGTCGTCGAGCCAGCCGGTGAGCAGGGCGGTGCCGACGTTGTAGGGCAGGTTCGCCACGATCCGCGCCGGCCCGTCGCCGACGAGGGGTCGGGGGTCGAAGGCGAGGGCGTCGGCGTCGACGACCGTCAGCCGACCCGGGTAATGCGCCGCGATCTCGGCCAACGCCGGCAGCGCGCGGGGATCGCGCTCGACGGCGATCACCCGCGCGGCCCCCTCCGCGAGCAGCGCCCGCGTCAGCCCGCCGGGTCCCGGCCCGACCTCGAGCACGGTGACGCCCGCGAGCGGCCCGGCCGCGCGGGCGATGCGCCCGGTGAGGTTGAGGTCGTAGAGGAAGTTCTGCCCGAGCGCCTTCTTCGGCTCCAGCCCATGCCGCGCCACCACCTCGCGCAGGGGGGGCAAGCCGTCGGAGGCGGTCATCGGGCGGTTCGCTTGTCAAAGATCGCGAAGGCGTTGGAAGGTGTGCGCGTCCCCTCTCCCCGCGCGGGGGGAGAGGCCCGGCCGCACCTTGCTGTGCGGCCGGGAAGTGGAGGCGAAGCCTTAGCGGCGGTGAGGGGGCGCTTCCGGAAGAGCCTCAACCGGCGTCGCCCCCGCACCCTCGGCTGCCGCCTCGCTTTGCCGACGATGGGGTTGGCAAAGCCCTCTCCCCGCGCGCGGGGAGAGGGGATGCGCGCGGAAGCGGGCGCACCACTTGGCAAGGACCATCTCACAACTCGTCCTCCGCATCGAAATGCGCGGCCGGCATCGAGCGGGGGCGGCCGGCGTAGGCGTTGAGGGGGATGATGTCGGCGGTGCGGCCCGCGCCGCTGGCCCGCGCCGCCTCGGTGCGGGCGAGGCGGTCGGCGAGCCGGATCGCGGCGATCAGGCTGTCGGGACGGGCGAGGCCCTTGCCGGCGATGTCGAAGGCGGTGCCGTGGTCCGGCGAGGTGCGCACGAAGGGCAGCCCGAGGGTGACGTTGACGCCGTCGTCGAAGGCGATGGTCTTCACCGGGATCAGCGCCTGGTCGTGGGTCGGGCACAGCGCCACGTCGTAGGTCCGTCGCGCCCGCTCGTGGAACAGCGTGTCGGCGGGAAGCGGTCCGCGGATGTCGACGCCCTCGGCGCGCAACCGCGCCACCGCCGGCGCCAGCACGTCGCGGTCCTCGTGGCCGATCGTCCCGGATTCACCCGCATGCGGGTTGAGGCCGGCGAGCACCAGCCGGGGCGCTTCGAGGCCGAAGCGCTCGGCGAGGTCTCGGGCGACGATGCGGGCGGTCTCGACCACGAGGTCCTGCGTCAGCAGCCCGGGCACGTCGCGCAGCGGCACGTGGATCGTCACCGGCACCACCGCGAGCGTCTCGCTCCAGATCATCATCACCGGGCGCGGCGGCGTCCGGCCGGGGGCGACCGCGAGCGCCGCCAGGAACTCGGTGTGGCCGGGATGGGCGAACCCCGCCCGGGTCAGCACGAACTTGGCGATCGGGTTGGTGACGACCGCCGCCGCCCGCCCCGTGCGGACGAAGCCGACGGCGGCGGTGATGGACTCGATCGTCGCGCCGGCCGTAACCGAATCCGGGACGCCGGGCTCGGCGAAGGTCTCGTTCCCGCTCGGCAGCGCCACCACGGGGAGCGCGCGGGGGAACACCTCGGTCGCGGTCTCGGGGTCGATCTCGGCGATCGGCACGGCGAGGCCAAGGCGGTTCGCGGTCCGCTCGACGAAGGCCGGGTCTGCCACGAGGAAGAAGGCGGGGAGCGGGTCGGCGGGCGTGCTGGCGAGCCAGGCCGCAAGCGCCAGTTCCGGTCCGATCCCGGCAGGGTCTCCGAGCGTCAGGGCGAGGGGGAGCATCGGGGTCGGCGGGGTTTCGCGGCGGGAAGCCTGCCTTAGCAGGAGCCTCCCATCGCCGCGAGCCCGTGCGTCTTAGCCGTCAATGCGCGGAGGCAATGCCATCCGCGGTGGTGGCGGTGCCGACGTTCTGGCGCAGGTCCGCCTCGCCCAGGGTCTTGAGCTCGACGCGCAGCAGCACGGTCTGGTTGCGCTCGGAGACGCCGGTCACCGTGGCGATCGGCGAGACGATGTAGTTGAGCGAGACCGTGGTGCACTCGTCCTGGTAGCCGGCGCCGACGCTCATGCCGGAGAGGTAGAACCGGCCCGGGTTCTGGTAGGTCGGCAGGTTGCCGACGGGGTTGGCGATGTAGCTCGTCAGCGCCTCGGAATAGAGCGTCCGGGTGTCGAGGTAGTGGGTCAGGTCGACGAGCGCCGAGCCGGTGACGAACCAGTTCGGGGTGATGTTGTAGGTCGCCGTCGCGGTGATGCCCTCGCGGCGATGGCTGAAGCCGAGCAGCGGCTGCGCCTCGTAGTACGAGTAGAACGCCGAGAGCGACAGCGGCAGGAACGGCGCGAACCGGGCGGTGATGCCGGTCTCGAAGCGGTTCACCTTAAAGTCCGCCTGGTCGAAGCGGGCGCGCGTGATCAGGCTGATGTTCTGGTTCGGCGAGACCTGGACGCGGCCGACGAAGTCGGAGGCCGCGGTTTCCAGGCCTGAGTTCAGGCCGACGTTGGCGATGTCGCCGCGGCGGAACGAGTTGACGCCCGCGATCTGGATCGACTCGCCGAACATCGCGTTCGCGTACCAGCCCGAGGCGGTGACCACCGAGTATTGCGCGCCCAGGTTGGTGCGCACGCCGCCCTCGACCCGGTCGTAGCCGGAGAACTTGTCCCACTGGAACAGCGAGGTGTCGTCGAAGACGAGGCTCTGCGCGTCCTCGTTCGGCAGGTGGCCGATCCGGTTCTCGGACGGCCGGGCGATGACCTGGGCGATCGGCTCGAGGGTGTGGACGCCGAGCGGCCCGAAGTCGCTGACGAAGGGATAGCGATAGTCGATGCCGACCGCCGGCATCACGCGGCCGGTGAAGCCGTCGTCGACCGAGGCGATCTGCGGCACCAGGGCGTTCTGGTAGCCCGACAGGCTCGGGTTCACGAAGAACGCGTCGGTGCGCAGGTACGCGAACGGCGTGATCGCCTGGCCGAGGTCGTCGATGAAGGTCCGGCGCCAGGAGAGCTGGGCCGAGGCGCGGGTGTCCGTGCCGGCCAGGCCCCGCACCAGGCAGGTGTTGCGGTTGAAGGTCGTGCAGGTCTCGTAGAGCGGATAGCTGATGCCGTTGACGCTCGGGCTGAACAGGTAGGTGCCGGTGCGCGGCAGGCCCTGGAAGTCCGTCGCCTCGCGGGTCAGGCTGGTGATGTTGGCCTGGAAGCGGACCTCGCCGCCGAGCTCGCCCGGGCCGTTGATGCGCTTGTCGTAGTCGATCACCGGCAGGACGAGGGGCTGCTCCTTCTGCCAGTCGAAGCTCGATAGGCCCTTGAAGTAGTAGCCGCGCATCTCGAAGTACGAGCGGTCGCCCTGGCCGATCAGGTACGCGGTCGACACCGCCTCACGGAAGTAGTCCGTCGTGATCGACTGGTTGCGGATCCGGTAGTTGTCGAGGAACCACTTGTCGGTCACGCCGACGAGGTCCCAGCCGGTGCGCCAGTTCTCGTTGATGTAGAACCGGCCCTTGGATTCGATCGAGCCGCGGAAGTCGCGGTCGCCGGCGCCCAGCGGCCCCGGCAGGAAGGCCGAGGGCGTCGTCTGGAAGATGCCGGAGACGCGCAGGTTGTAGCTGCCGTTGTCGAGGCGCTGGCGGAACTCGCCCTGCCCGAGCACGCCCTGGCGGCTCAGGAAGGACGGCGACAGGGTCAGGTCGTAGTCCGGCGCGAGGTTGAAGAAGTACGGCACTGTCAGGCCGGTGCCGAGCGCCGTCGAGTTGATGAAGCGCGGGGTGAGGAAGCCGCTCTTGCGCTTCACCGTCGGGTCGGCGGACTCGAAGTACGGCAGGTACGCCACCGGGATGCCGGCGATCTCGACCGTCGAGTCCTCGAAATAGATCGTGTGCGTCTCGTTGTTGTGGATGATCTTGGCGGCGCGCACCTGCCACAGCGGCGGCTTCTCCGGGTGGTCGCGGCAGGGCTCGCAGGCGGTGTAGGTGCCGTAGTCGAAGCTGGTCTGCTCGCCTTCGAGGCGCTCGCCGCGCGGGGACGAGAACCGCGTGCGGATGGTCTCGCCCTTCTTCACCACCGTCTGCTGGATGCGCAGGCTGTCGATGAAGCCGCTCTTGAAGTCGTCGGTCAGCTCCATCTTCTCGCCGGTGACGACCGCGCCGTCCTGGTCGGTCAGGCGAACGTTGCCCTCGGCGAAGACGCGGCTCGACGCCCGGTCGTAGCGGACGCGGTCGGCCTGCAGCGTGCGCGGGCCGTAATGCAACTCGGCGTTGCCGCGGGCGGTGACGGTGTTCTTGTCGTTGTCGTAGATCAGCTCGTCGGCCTCGACGAGGAGCTTGTCGCCGGGCTTTCCGGCCACGGGTTTGCCGGCCGAAGGCTTGGCTGCGCCCGGCAGGCCCTGGGCGTCGGCGGGCACGGTGCCGCCGATCGGCGCCGCGGCGCAGAGGAGCGCCAGCAGCCCGAGGACCTTCGCGATGTCGGCGACCTTACGCAACGCCTGTCCCAACTCCGGTGACGACCGCCGCCACGTTTCCGTCCACGTCCGCCTCCCGCGCCCACGTCCGATACCCGCATCCGAGGAGCGGGCGTCAGCCGTCTTCCTGGTACAGAAGCGTGAGCGTACCGAGAAGGCTTCCTACCACGGCCGGGAACCACGCCGCCACCGGCGCCGCGACGATCCCGGAGGCTCCGAGGCCTTCCATCACTTGGCGGGCGACGTACAGGGCGAACCCCGCCGCGACCCCGCCGAGCACCAGCTTTCCCACACCACCAAAGCGGAAGAACCGTAAGGAAACGGTTGCCGCCACCAGCACCATGGCCAGGAAGAGGATCGGCCTGGCCCAGAGCACATCATACTGGAGACGGTAGCGGGTGGCATCCAACCCCGCCCGCTCGGTGCGTGCGATGGTGTCGGGTAGTTGCCAGAATGGCACGGATTCCGGGGGGGTGAAGCGCTGCCGCACCTGGCTCGGGTCGAGGGTCGAGGCGATGAGGTAGGTGCCGAACGAATCCGGCGGGGCGCCCGGCGTCAGCACCCGGGTGTCCGTGAGCTCCCAGTAGCCGTCGTGCAGGTTCGCCCGCGCGGCGACGATCTGGGAGACGAAGCGGCCTTCCGCGTCGAAGGTGAAGACCTGGACGCCGGCCAGCGTCGTCGTGCCCTCGATCGCGGTCTCGGCGCGGATGATCGCGCCGCCGTCGAGGCTCTTCTGGCGGATCCACAGGTCCTTGCCCGAGGAGGCCTTGGTCGACTTGGCGAAGATCTTCGCCTCGATCTCGGTGGAGCGCTGCTTCATCATCGCCGAGACCGGGTTGTAGACCCCGACCGTGAAGGCGCCGAGCGCCAGCGCCACGAAGAAGCCCGGCTGCAGGAACTGCCAGGCCGAGATCCCGGCCGCGCGCGCCACCACGAGCTCGAGCTTGCGCGAGAGCTGGAGCAGGGCCGCCATCGAGCCGAACAGCACCGCGAAGGGCAGCACGCCCTCGGCCACCGCCGGCGTGCGGTAGAGCGAGAGCTGGGCCATCAAACCTGTGGACGCGCCCTCCGCGTCGCCGGCGCGGCGCAGCAGCTCGACGAAATCCAGGGTGTAGACGAGCGCGAAGACGGTGATGAACACGCCGAGCACGGTGCGCGCGAAGCGGGCGGCGAAGTAGCGCCCGAGGGTGAAGCCGATCAGCATGACGGGTCAGCCGGCGGCGAGCCGGGGTGCGCGGAAGCGCCCCCGCAGGGCGGATACGATCCGGGCGTTGAGGCCGCGCACCGCGGGCCCCTGGAAGATCACGAGCGACGACAGCGCGATCGCCAGCAGCGGCACCGCGTAGATCGCCACCACCGCGCCCGCGCTTCGGGTCGCCGCGCTGGTTGCGGTGAAGCCGGCGATGCGCAGCGCGACCACCGCCAGCACCGCGCCGGCCATCGCGCCGGCCCGGCCCTGGCGCGTGGTGCGCGGGTCGCCGAGCGCGGCGAAGGCGATGAAGACCAGCGCCAGCGGATAGAGCCAGGCCGAGAGCCGGTCGTGCAGCTCGGCCCGGAAGCGGCCCTTCTGCAGCTTAAAGTAGCCCTCGCTCCTGTCGGGGAAGAGCAGCTGCGCGGTCGAGCGCTCGCGCGGCTTATACACCGTGTCGGCGTCCGGCGGCGCGAAGGCCGCGAGGTCGATCGTGTAGCGCTCGAAGGTCAGGATCGAGGAATCCCGGCTGTCCTTCTGCTGCTGGTGCACGCTGCCGTTCTGCAGGGCGAGGTAGCTGCCGCCATCCACGTCGATCGCGTTGCCGCGCTCGGCGAGGTAGACCTTGGTCTTGCCGGCCTCGCGCCGGTCCTGGATGAACAGCCCGAGCAGGGCGCCGCCGGGGCCGCGCTCGCGGAAGTGGAAGGTGATGCCGTTGTCGAGCTGGGTGAACTGCCCTTCCTTGACGACGTTGGCGATGAAGTCGCCGCGCACGCGGGTGATCACGTCGCGCAGCTCCTGGAAGCTCGCCGGCATCACGACGATGGTGATGAAGCCGACGAGCGCGCTCACCGCGAAGGCCAGCGTGAGGAAGGGCCGCAGGATCGCCCGAGGCTTCATCCCGGCCGCCGACATCACGATCAGCTCGGAATCGCCGTTGAGGCGGTTCAGCGCGTAGACGACGGCGATGAACAACGCGACCGGCGCGATCACCACCACCAGCGTCGGCAGCGACAAGCCGGTGATGAACAGGAAGACCAGCACGGTCTGGCCCTTGGCCGTGATCAGGTCGAGCTCGCGCAGCGCCTGCGTCACCCAGATCGTGCCGACGAGGCCGACCAGGCAGGCGAGGAACGCCGCGAGCGCGATGCGGAAGATGTAGCGCGTGATCTGCGTCATCGAATCATCCCCGCCGCCCTCATCACAGCGCCCGCCGCCCCCTTCCGGTCCCGCCCCGGACCGTGCCGCCGGATCGCCCGGCCCGTCCTCCGATGGCGCGTGAACTGGGGCCTTTCGAGGGCGCCCGCGTCGCGTTGCGTTCTCCGCCTCACCGGCTACACAGGGCACCGGTGGGCGTGCGGCTGTCGAGCACGCTCGTGACAGCGGAACAGGGCAGAAGGCAACGCCATGTCGGACGGCATCACCATCCATTTCGCCCCCCTCGGTCGGGGCGGATCCGGGGACCTCGTGGTGTTCGTCGGCGACGACCTCGTGCTCGGAGCGGGCGCCAGCGACGCGCTCGGCCAAGCGGGCGTCGACCTGGTCTCCCGGGCCGCCGGCAGCGAGAAGTTCAAGGCGCGCGCCTTGAGCGCGATGGTGCTGCCGGCGCCGGCCGGCGTCGACGCGGACCGCCTCGTGGTGGTCGGGCTCGGCACCGACAAGGACCGGGGCAAGATCGACTGGCCGGTGCTCGGCGGCTTCACCGCGGGCAAGGTCGCGGGCCGCGAGGCGCGCGTGGTGCTCGACTGGCCGGGCGCCGCAGCGACGCCGACGGACGCCGCCGACTTCGCGCTCGGCGCACGCCTGCGCAGCTACGCCTTCGACCGTTACAAGACCAAGAAGAAGCCCGAGGCCGAGGACGCGAAGGCCACGACCACGCTGACCCTGATGCTCGCCGGCCACGCCGAGGCCGAGGCCGCCGCGGGCGCGAGCGCCGCCGTCGCCGAGGGCGTGACGCTCGCCCGCGACCTCATCAACGAGCCGCCGAACGTCCTCACCCCGGAGGAGTTCGCCCGCCGCGCCTCCGAGCTGACCAAGCTCGGCGTCGAGGTCGAGGTGCTGGAGCCGGCCCGCATGCGCGAGCTCGGCATGGGTGCGCTGCTCGCCGTGGCGCAGGGCTCGGTGCGCGAGCCGCGCGTCGTGGTGATGCGCTGGAACGGCGGCCCCGCCGGCGAGGCACCGGTCGCCTTCATCGGCAAGGGAGTCGTGTTCGATTCCGGCGGCATCTCGATCAAGTCCGCCGGCGGCATGGAGGACATGAAGGGCGACATGGGCGGGGCGGCCGCCGTCGTCGGCACCCTGCACGCGCTGGCCACCCGCAAGGCGAAGGTCAACGTCGTCGGCGCCATCGGCATCGTCGAGAACATGCCCGACGGCGCCTCCTACCGCCCGTCCGACATCGTGACCTCGATGTCGGGCCAGACCATCGAGGTCATCAACACCGACGCGGAAGGCCGCCTCGTCCTCGCCGACGTGATCTGGCACGTGCAGGGCGCCTACAAGCCGAAGTTCATGATCGACCTCGCGACGCTGACCGGCGCGATCATCGTCGCGCTCGGCCAGGACATTGCTGGCCTGTTCTCGAACGACGACGAGCTCGCCGGCCGGATCCACGCCGCCGGCGAGGTGGTGGGCGAGAAGGTCTGGCGGATGCCGCTGATCCCGGCCTACGACAAGGCGATCGACTCGAAGTTCGCCGACATGAAGAACACCGGTGGCCGTCATGGCGGCGCCGCGACGGCGGCGGCCTTCATCAAGCGCTACGTCAACGACGTGCCGTGGGCGCATCTCGACATCGCCGGCGTCGGCATGTCCTCCACCGCCAGCGAGATCAACAAGAGCTGGGGCGCTGGCTGGGGCGTGCGCCTGCTCGACCGGCTGGTGCGCGACCACTACGAAGCCAAGTAGCGGTCGCGTTTCGTCTAGCGGCCGCGGTCCTGGGGGACGGTTCGATGCGGAATTCCAGTGTTGCCGCCGCCGCCCCCGTGGTGGCGGCGCTACTCGCCCTCGGCCTCGTCGCGGCCACGGGCCTCAGCCAGCGCTCCGACCTGCCGGAATGGCTGGCGCCGCGCGCCTACGGGTTCTTCCTCGACAGCTACCCGCTGTTCGCCTTCGCCCTGGCCTACGGCTTGGCGCGCCTCGTCGCGGCGGCCGCGGCCCCGGGGCCGGCCGGCGTCCCGCGCCGGGCGGTGTGGGGCGTCGTCGGGATCGCTGCGCTGCTGCTGGCCTCGCTCTACCCGACCTTCGGGGGCGTGATCCTGCGCGGCGCCTACGGCACCGGCAGCATGGCGTTCCTCACCGGCCAGCCGCTATGGCTCGCCTACGCCCTCGGGGCCGCGGTCGGTGCGCTCCTGTTCGGCACGATCCTCGGCCTGTTCGGCTGGCTCGCGGCCGGGCGGCTCCGCCAGCGGACCGGCTGGCGCGCCCGCATCGGGTTCGCGTTCTGCGGTTTCCTCGCCCTGTGGTTCGCCGCCGCCCTCCTCGGGCTCGGCCGGACGGAGGGCATCGGACCCTGGCCGGGCCGGGCCATTACCGGGTCGGAGGCGGGCATCGCCGCGCTGCTGGTCCTCGCCGCCGCCCTGCCGCACGCGCTCGTCGTGGCTTTCGGCCGACGGGCGCGTGCCGCGACGGCATAAGCCGCCCGCTGTCAGCGCCTGCCGCCCGGGGCCGGCTGCGCTCGCTTGCCGCGGGCGGAGCGATCCCGCACAGTCCCAACCAAGGGGAGCGAACACGCAAGACCGATAAGCGCGGCCAAGAATGCCGTGCGCGATGGAGAAACGCCGTGATCCAGGACAGCCGGGCACCGCGCCCGTGGCTCGCCGCCTACCCGCCGGGCATGCCGGCGGAGATCGACGCCGACATCCTCGGCACCCTCGTCGACCTGTTCGAGATCAGCACCGCGCGCTTCGCCAAAAGGCCGGCGGTGACGTGCTTCGGCTCTTCGATGACCTACGCCGCGATGGGCGCCGCCGCCCGCGCGCTGGCCGCCTGGCTCGCCGCGCAAGGACTCGCCAAGGGCGACCGCGTCGCGATCATGATGCCGAACGTGCCGGCCTACGCGGTCGCGATCTTCGGGGTGCTGGTCGCCGGCGGCACGGTGGTCAACATCAACCCGCTTTACACGCCACGCGAGCTGTCGGCGCAGCTCAACGATTCCGGCGCGCGCATCCTCGTCGTGCTGGAGAACTTCGCCCACACCGTCGCCGAGGCGATGCCCGGCGTCGCCCTCGACCGCGTGGTGCTCGCCGGCCCCGGCGACGGCCTCGGGCTCAAGGGCAAGGTCGTGGATCTCGCCTCGCGCCACCTGAAGAAGGCGGTGCCGCCCTTCGTCCTGCCTGCGGACAAGACGGTGCGGTTGGACGCGGCCCTGCGGCAGGGCAGGGGGCTGAAGGCGCCTGCAATCCAGGTGACGCAGGGCGACATCGCCTTCCTGCAATACACCGGCGGCACCACCGGCATCGCCAAGGCGGCGATGCTGACACACCGCAACATCATGGTGAACGTCGTCCAGAGCGAAGTCTGGTTCGAGGGGATCGAAGCGCCCGGCCGGGTGATGGTCACCGCGCTGCCGCTGTATCACATCTTCGCGCTGACCTGCTGCTTCTTCTTCTTCATGCGCACCGGCGGCAGCTGCCTGCTGATTCCCAACCCGCGCGACGGCGACGGCTTCGTGAAGACGCTGGCGAAGACGCGCTTCACGCACTTCTCCGGGGTCAACACCTTGTTCAACCTGTTGAACAACCATCCGAAGATCGACACGGTGGACTTCTCGCAGCTCGACTACGTGGTCGCCGGCGGCATGGCGGTGCAGAGCGCGGTCGCCGCGCGCTGGAAGGCGGTCACCGGCAAGACCATCATCGAGGGCTACGGCCTGTCGGAGACTTCGCCGGTGGTCTGCGTGAACCCGTATCGGTTGGGGACGTGGTCCGGCACGATCGGCTACCCGCTGCCCTCCACCGAGGTGTCGATCCGCGGCCCCGACGGGATGCCGGTCCCGGCCGGCACCCCCGGCGAGATCTGCGTGCGCGGGCCGCAGGTGATGAAGGGCTACTGGAAGCGCCCCGACGAGACCGCCGCCGCCACCACCGCCGACGGGTTCTTCCGCACCGGCGACGTCGCCGTGATGGAGGCGGACGGAGAGGTGCGGATCGTCGACCGGATGAAGGACATGATCCTCGTCTCCGGCTTCAACGTCTACCCGAACGAGGTCGAGGACGTGCTCGCCGCCCATCCCGGCGTGCTCGAATGCGCCGTGGTCGGCGCGCCCAGCGCCGAGACCGGCGAGATGGTGGTGGCCCACGTCGTCGTGCGCGACCCCGACCTGACGCCTGAGGCGATCCGCGCCCACGCGCGAACCCAGCTCACCGGCTACAAGGTGCCGCGCAAGGTCGTGCTGCAGGCGAGCCTGCCGAAGACCAACGTCGGCAAGGTGCTGCGTCGGGCGCTCCGCGACGAAGCGCCACCCGCGTGACGCGAAACGCAGGTAACCCCTGCGCCGTAGACGGCGAACATTCAGTTCGCGGCAGGCGCCCGGCACCCGCGAGGGGCGGCGCGGCTGCGGCGGCGGACACGATTCGGAGACGACGATGCTGATCAAGCGGTTGCGCGGCTGGGAGATTCCCGAACACCTCGTCACGCCGGAATCGGTGTTCCTCGACCGGCGGGCGCTGCTCGGCGGCTCCGCCGGCCTCGCGGCGGCGGCGATGCTGGGCGGGCGGGCGCTGGCCGAGACCGGCCCCTATCCGGCCCCGCGCAACGACGCCTACGCCCTCGACCGTCCGCTGACCCCTGAAAAGTTCAGCGGCGACTACAACAACTTCTACGAGTTCGGCACCTCGAAGACCGTGCTGCCGGCGGCCGACGCCCTCAAGACCAGCCCGTGGACGATCAAGGTCGACGGCCTCGTCGACAAGCCGTTCGACATCGGGGTCGAAGACCTGATCCGCAAGGTCGGCCTGGAGGAGCGGCTCTACCGCCACCGCTGCGTCGAGGCGTGGTCGATGGCGGTGCCGTGGACCGGATTCCCGCTGGCGAAGCTCGTGGCGCTGGCCAAGCCCGCGTCGGGGGCGAAGTACGTCCAGCTGACGACCTTCCTTGACCGCAAGATGGCGCCCGGCCAGCGCACCTTCTACCCGTGGCCCTATGTCGAGGGCCTGACGATGGAGGAGGCGGGCAACGACCTCGCCTTCATCGCCACCGGCATCTACGGCAAGCCGCTGCCGAACCAGTTCGGCGCGCCGATCCGCCTCGCGCTGCCGTGGAAGTACGGGTTCAAGTCGATCAAGTCGATCGTGAAGGTCTCGTTCGTGGCCGAGCGGCCCAAGACCTTCTGGGAGGCGCTCGGCCCGTCCGAGTACGGCTTCTGGGCCAACGTCAACCCGGCTGTGCCGCACCCGCGCTGGAGCCAGGCGAGCGAACGCGTGCTCGGCACCGACACCCGCGTCCCGACGCTGATCTACAACGGCTACGGCGAGCAGGTGGCGGGCTTGTACAAGGACCTCCAGGGCGAGCGCCTGTTCGCCTGAGGCAAGTCGGTCGCTGCGCATCCCCTCTCGCCGCACGGATCTCGGGCCTGCCCGAGATCCGATCTTGCCTGCCGAAGTCGGGCAGGCCCGACTTCGGTGGGGGAGAGGGCTTCGCCGAGCTCGTCGTCGCCGAAGCGAGGCGGCAGCCGTCGGTGAGGGGGCGACGGAAGAGCCTCGTCCGGCACCTCCCCCTCACCGCCGCTGCGGCTCCGCCTCCGCTTCCCGCAGGCACGGCGAGGTGCCTGCGGGCCTCTCCCCGCCCGCGGGGAGAGGGGGCTCCCCGGAAGATGGACCGACCGAGCCTACCGAGCCGGTGCTTCACCCCGCGTCGCGCAGCGCCCGGCGGATGATCTTGCCGGTTGTCGTCATCGGCAGGTGATCGCGGAATTCGATCTCGCGCGGGTATTCGTGGGCCGAGAGCCGGGTGCGGACGAAGGCCTGGATCGCGTCGGCGAGCTCCGGCGAGGGGGCATGGCCCGGGCGCAGGACGACGAAGGCCTTCACGATCTCGGTGCGCAGCGGGTCGGGCTTGCCGATCGCGGCGGCGAGCGCCACCGCCGGGTGGGTGCAGAGGCAATCCTCGATCTCGGCCGGGCCGATCCGGTAGGCGGCCGAGGTGATGAGGTCGTCGTCGCGGCCGACGAAGTGGACGTAGCCGTCGGCGTCGCGTCGTGCCTGGTCGCCGGTGAGCATCCAGTCGCCGGAGAACTTGCGCGCGGTCGCCTCCGGCTGGTTCCAGTAGCGCAGGAACATCACCGGGTCTGGGCGGGCGACGGCGATCTCGCCCGGCTCGTCCACGCCGGCCTCGCTGCCGTCGGGCCGCAGGATCGCGACGCGGTGGCCGGGCACCGGCATGCCGGCCGAGCCCGCCCGCCCGACCCCTTCCGCGGGCGCGGCCGAGAGCACGAGATTGCACTCGGTCTGCCCGTAGGCCTCGCCGACGGACAGCCCGAGGGCGTCCTTCGCCCAGCGATAGGTGTCGGCGCCGAGCGCCTCGCCCGCCGAGGCGACGTTGCGCAGGGACGAGAGGTCGTAGCGCTCCCGCGGCGTTGCGATCGTCCGCAGCATCCGCAGCGCGGTCGGCGCCAGGAAGGCGTTGGTGATCCGCAGGCGTTCGATCAGCCGGAAGGCGGCGTCGGCCTCGAAGCGGGCGGCGCGCGCCACCACCGGCACGCCGTGGCGGAGCGAGGGCATCAGCACGTTGAGCAGGCCGCCGGCCCAGGCCCAGTCCGAGGGCGTCCACATCAGGTCGCCGGGGCGGGGCGGGAAGGCGTGCATCCGGTCGAAGCCGGGCATGTGGCCGAGCAGCACCCGGTGCCCGTGCAGGGCGCCCTTCGCCTGGCCGGTGGTGCCGGAGGTGTAGATCATCAGCGCCGGGTCGTCCGGGCCGGTGTCGCGGGCCGCGAAGTCGGGCCTGGCGCCGGCGAGCAGGTCGGCCAGACTGAGCGCGTCGCCCGCGGCGCCGTCCACCGAGACCAGCAGCGCGAGGTCGGGCAGCCGCCCGCGGATCGGGTCGAGCTTGGCGAGTCCCGCTGCGTCGGTGATGCAGGCGCGCGCGCCCGAATCGTCCAGCCGGTAGGCCAGGGCCTCCGGGCCGAACAGGCCGGCCAGCGGCAGGGCGACGGCGCCGAGCTTGTAGGCGGCGGCGTGCGCCACCATCACGGCGGCCGATTGCGGCAGCAGCACCGCCACGCGGTCACCGGGCGCGACGCCGTGGGCGGCGAGCGCCCCGGCGAGGCGGTTCGAATCCGTGCGCAGCCGCCCGAAGGTCGTGGTCGCGACCGCGCCGTCGGCGGCGACCTCGAGGATCGCCGGGCGCTCCGGCTCGGCCGCGCCCCAGCGGTCGCAGACGTCGACGCCGACGTTGTACCGGGCCGGGATGTCCCAGCGGAAACCCGGCCCGGACGCGTCCACCCGCCCCTAGCCGCGGTCGGCGGGGAAGCCGCCGGCGAAGACGAAGTCGGTGATCGGCCGGCGGCCGTTATGGGCCTCCTTGGCGCGCTGGTCCGCGTCGAGCTCGGCCGGCGCCACCGCGCGGCCGACGCCGTAGGCGGCCTCGATGGTGTGGTGCTCGGGTACGTTGAGCACACCCGGCGCGCGCTCCCGGTCGAACCCGCCCATGCCGTGGACGTGCCAGCCCTGGCGGTTGGCCTGGAGCTGGAAGGCCAGCGAAGCCGCGCCCGCATCGAGGGAATGGCTCGCCGACGGCTTGAGCTCGTCGCCGACCTTCATGCGCTCGTTCGAGACCAGGAACACCAGGGCGCCGGTGCCGGCGACCCATTTCTGGTTGCCCGGCAGGATCAGGCCGAAGAACGTCTCCCAGTGCGCGTCGTCGCGCAGGGCGTAGAGGAAGCGCCAGGGCTGGGAATTGTAGGAGGAGGGCGACCAGCGCGCCGCCTCGAACATCCGCATCAGCTCCGCCTCGGGCACCGCCTCGCCGGTGAACAGGCGGGGCGAGCGGCGATCGACGAAGAGCGGGTCGACCGCGTGGTCGGGCCGGCGCGGGTTGTCTTCGTTCACGGGCGTGGTCTCCGGATGGTGCGGCGCACCGGAAACGCTTTGCACGAGCGGCGGCCCTGTCGGCAAGGCCGGCTCAGCCGCGGCCGGACAGCCCGCCCAGGCGCGCGCGCCGCCCCTGCTCGACGTGCCAGCGCGCCTCCGCCACGGCGCCGGCGAGGCGGCGGATGCGCCAGCGCCGCCACGGGCGGATCAGCGGATGGCCCGGAAGCCCGGCCTCGTGCCGGCGCAGGCGCGCGAGCAGCCCGGGTAGGCAGGAGGCCGCCGCCTCGCCGGTGGCGATCTCCATCTGGCGCAGGGTCTCGCGGAGTTCGGCCTTGTGGTCCGCCATCGTCCTGGCTCGCGCATTCGAAGGCCACGATCCTGAACCGACGTCGGGGCGGGGGCGAGGTGGCACGGGCGCGCGGGTCCCCGAGGCGGGGCCCGGCGCCCATTCAGCGATCGTTTTCGTCAGCGATCGTTCTCGGTGGTCAGGGCGTCGGCGCGGATGCCTTCGCCGCCAGCCGGTCCGAGCCGCACGCCGGAGCTGCCGTCCTCGGTGAAGGCGACGCCGGCCGCCATCAGCGCGCTGCGCAGCACCTCCAGCTGGCCCGAGGGCGGATCGCCGTGGCCCGCCTCGAAGTCGCGCACGAAGCCGGCGTCCAGCCCGGCCTTGCCGGCCAGCTCGGCTTCCGACCATCCGAGCAACCCGCGCGCCGCCCGCGACTGGACCGGGCTCATCGGCCTCGGGGCCGCGCCGCTCTGGCCACCTTCGTCAGATCCCGCCACGCCGAACTCTCCTCACATCCATCGATCCGGTGCGTGACAACGGAGCGGAACCCGGATCGTTTCAGAAATCCCGCGGCGCGCCCGGCAAACTTCGCGTGGGATGCCGGCAAAAGCCCGCCCGCGGTCGCCTTGACCACAATTGCGCTGAAATCCTATCGCATTGGCGTTTCCGCGCGCCGCCACGAGCTTCTGGATGCACGAGCTTCAGGATGCTCGAGGGTGGCGCACCGGGACAACGGGACAAGGGGCGTACCATGAAACCGATGCTGATCGCCGCTCTGGCCTGCGCCGCCGGTGCGCTGGCGCTGACCACGGCCACCGAGACGATGGCGCAGGGCGCGGCCTCGATGAGCGGCTTCGGCAAGGGCAACCGCCGGCCCGGCGGCGAAGAGAAGAAAGAGCAGTACATCCCCGGCGCGAAGCAGACCGAGAAGGTGTTCCCGCTCGATTCGACCTGGACGGCGGTGAGCATCAACGGCAAGCCGTTCGGCGGCGCCGACCGGCCGAGCTTCATCATCGACAAGCAGTACCGCGCCCGCGGCTACGGCGGCTGCAACACCTTCGCGGCGACCGCCTTCCCGCTCAAGGAGCAGCACCTCGCGGTCGGCCCGCTCGCCCTCACCAAGAAGTCCTGCGACAAGAGCCTCCAGGCGGCCGAGCAGGCCTACTTCGTGGCGCTCCGTACCACCGCGCAGTGGGACATGGTCGGCTCGCAGCTCGTGCTCAAGAGCCCCAACGGCGAGCTGAAGTTCGACCGCGCGCTCTGAGGCCCCGTTTAAGGCCCCGTTGACCACGCCGCGAGACGCCGGGCCCGGATTCACCCGGCCTTGAGACGCCCTCGCGCCTTCTGCCCTCCGGTTCACGACGGGGGCGGCGCATGGCGAAGGTCGGTTTCGGGCGGGCGGCGCTCCGCCCTGGCGTGCAGGACGTCTCCCGCTACGTCGCGCCGCCGAGCTTCCACCGCGGTGCGGCCTGGCTCGCGGCCGCCCTGCCGCTGCTCGGCATCCTCCTGGTGATCGGCGCAAGCTGACGAGTCGCCCCGACCGCCCGGCGCGCGAAGAACGATCTTCCCCGCATCGGCGTCTGCGCAGTCGGGATCTTCCACGCCGCCGCGAGGCATGCCGGCGGGGGAGAAAAAGATCGCCCTGTCCGGCACTTGGCCCGATTGCCCCCGCCCGCCGCACGCGATATCCCGGCTCCGGAAACGCCCGGCCCCGCCCCGTCGGGGGCGGTCCGGCGCGCCGTCACCTGAGCGTCCCTTCGGAGATTCGCGACCATGGCATCCGCCGACACCCAAGACCGCAAGCCCGGCCATGGCCGCGTCTACGGCTCGATCACCGAGACCATCGGCAACACGCCGCTCGTGCGCCTGAACCGCCTGCCGCAGGCGCGCGGCATCGACGCCGAGATCCTGCTGAAGCTCGAGTTCTTCAACCCGATCGCCAGCGTGAAGGACCGCATCGGCGTCAACATGATCGACGCGCTGGAGGCCTCGGGCAAGCTGAAGCCCGGCGGCACCCTGGTGGAGCCGACCTCCGGCAACACCGGCATCGCGCTGGCGTTCGTGGCCGCCGCCCGCGGCTACCGCCTGATCCTGGTGATGCCCGAGACGATGTCGCTGGAGCGCCGCAAGATGCTGGCCTTCCTCGGCGCCGAGCTCGCGCTGACGCCGGGGCCGCAGGGCATGAAGGGCGCCATCGCCAAGGCCGAGGAGCTGCTCTCCGAGATCCCCGGCTCGGTGATGCCGCAGCAATTCTCGAACCCGGCCAACCCCGAGATCCACCGCAAGACCACCGCGGAGGAGATCTGGAATGACACCGACGGCCAGCTCGATGCGTTCGTGGCCGGCGTCGGCACCGGCGGCACCATCACCGGCGTCGGCTCGGTGTTGAAGCCGCGCCTGCCGAACCTGAAGGTGTTCGCGGTGGAGCCGACCGATTCGCCGGTGATCTCCGGCGGCCAACCCGGCCCCCACAAGATCCAGGGCATCGGCGCCGGCTTCATCCCGGACAACCTCGACCGCGCCATCGTCGACGGCGTCATCACCGTCTCGAACCAGCAGGCGTTCGAGACCGCCCGCGAGCTCGCCCGCCTCGAAGGCATCCCCGGCGGCATCTCCACCGGCGGCAACGTGGCCGCGGCACTGGAGCTGGCGAGCCGGCCGGATTTCAAGGGTAAGCGCATCGTCACGATCGCGTGCTCGTTCGCCGAACGCTACATCTCCTCGGCCCTGTTCGAAGGCATCGGCTGAGTCTTTAGCCTGGCGGCCGCAATTGTGGCGCCGAGCGGAAGCCCGGCGTCACAGAAAATACAGGATCGGCCGGCATCCCACGGCAACCGCCTGTTAACGACGATCCGCCAACGGTCGTCGCCGGGCCGATTGCCGACCAACGGGGCTGACGGATGACTTTCGACGACGCGCGCGACGACTTCTCCCGTTTGCACCGCATCTTCAGCTTCCACCTCGGGGTCGCCGTCGGCCTGTCGTGGCTGACCACGCTCTACGCCGCCTGCTACGCGCCGTGGGTGCGCAACATCCGCGCGATCCTCGATCCCGCCTCCGGCCTCGACCACATCGAGAGCACGGTGTCCTACCTCTTCGTGATGCCGGCGCTGCTGACGCTGGCCTGGGTCTCGCTGGTCTTCGGCCGCGAGGTGATCCGCCGCTCGCAGACCCTGCCGAACGTCGCCGTCGAGTTCGCGGTCGCGGCGCTGATTGCCTTCGGCGTGTTCTACCTCTCGATCGACCGCGCCGTCGCCGCGCTCTACGCCGGCCTCTGAGCGGGCCGAAGGCGTTCTCGGCCGCCGCACGCGCGCACCTTTCACGTCAGACAACCCCGGACCCGTCATTCCGGGGCGCCGTAGGCGAGCCCGGAATCTCCAGAACCGCCGTGGCGCCCGAACCAGTCTCCCTCGGCGGCTCTGGATCCCGGGCTCTGCTGCGCAGCCCCGGGATGACGGCGGCGAGGCTGTTCCGTCGATTCGCAGGCCTCGCCCAGCAGGACCGGTCGCCCCGGGGTGGAGGTGGAAAACGCACCCGCCCGAAGCGCTTGTGAAAGCGGACGGGCCAACCATGCGTGCGCACGCCCTTTCAAACGCCTGCGGCTGCGTGTAGACGCGGGCCTCAACGACAATCCCGCCGCCTGCGCCCATCCGTGCCGCCCGTAGACCGGGGCTGCGCGGCCGGGCACGCGTGACCGTACCGAAGGCGTCCGATGCCGAAGCGCACCGATATCTCCTCGATCCTCATCGTCGGCGCGGGGCCGATCATCATCGGGCAGGCCTGCGAGTTCGACTATTCCGGCACCCAGGCCTGCAAGGCGCTCCGCGAGGAGGGCTACCGGATCGTGCTGGTGAACTCGAACCCCGCGACCATCATGACCGACCCGGACATGGCGGACGCGACCTACGTCGAGCCGATCACCCCCGAGATCGTCGCCAAGATCATCGAGAAGGAACGGCCGGATGCGATCCTGCCGACCATGGGCGGGCAGACCGCGTTGAACTGCGCGCTCTCGTTGCAGCGCATGGGCGTGCTGGAGAAGTACGGCGTCCAGATGATCGGCGCGACGGCCGAGGCCATCGACAAGGCTGAGGACCGGCACCTCTTCCGCGACGCGATGACGAAGATCGGGCTGGAGACGCCCAAGTCCGAGCTCGCCAACGCCTCCGCCCCGAAGAAGGCCGACCGCGACAAGCGCCTCGCCGAGATCGCCCGCATCGAGGGCCAATGGCCCGCGGGCGCGGAGCGGGACGCTGCGGTCGCCGCCTTCGAGAAGACCTGGCATGCGGGCGAGGGCGACCGGCGCAAGCGCTACATCGAGCATGCGCTCGGCCAGGCGCTGATCGCGCTCGCCGAGGTCGGCCTGCCGGCGATCATCCGGCCGTCCTTCACCATGGGCGGCACCGGCGGCGGCATCGCCTACAACCGCGAGGAGTTCCTCGACATCGTCGAGCGCGGCATCGACGCCTCGCCGACCAACGAGGTGCTGATCGAGGAATCGGTGCTCGGCTGGAAGGAATACGAGATGGAGGTCGTTCGGGATAAGAACGACAACTGCATCATCGTCTGCTCGATCGAGAACATCGACCCGATGGGCGTCCACACCGGCGATTCCATCACCGTCGCGCCGGCGCTGACGCTGACCGACAAGGAATACCAGGTGATGCGCGACGCCTCGCTCGCGGTGCTCCGCGAGATCGGCGTCGAGACCGGCGGTTCGAACGTGCAGTTCGCCATCGACCCGGCCACCGGCCGGATGATCGTCATCGAGATGAACCCGCGCGTCTCGCGCTCTTCCGCGCTCGCCTCGAAGGCCACCGGCTTCCCGATCGCCAAGGTCGCGGCCAAGCTCGCCGTCGGCTACACCCTGGACGAGATCGCCAACGACATCACCGGCGGCGCGACCCCGGCCTCGTTCGAGCCGACGATCGACTACGTCGTCACCAAGATCCCCCGGTTCGCGTTCGAAAAATTCCCCGGCGCCGAGCCGACGCTCACCACCGCGATGAAATCGGTGGGCGAGGCCATGGCGATCGGCCGATGCTTCGCCGAGTCGCTGCAGAAGGCGCTTCGCTCGCTCGAGACCGGGCTGACCGGGCTCGACGAGATCGAGATCGAGGGGCTGGGCAAGGGCGACGACCACAACGCGATCAAGGCTGCCATCGGCACGCCGACGCCGGACCGGCTGCTCAACGTCGCGCAGGCGCTCCGCCTCGGCATCAGCCACGCCGAGGTCCACGCCTCGTGCAAGATCGACCCGTGGTTCCT
Organism: Methylobacterium sp. WL120; assembly: GCF_008039465.1. Taxonomy (NCBI): domain Bacteria; kingdom Pseudomonadati; phylum Pseudomonadota; class Alphaproteobacteria; order Hyphomicrobiales; family Methylobacteriaceae; genus Methylobacterium; species Methylobacterium sp. WL120. The sequence continues at coordinate 33,689 of NZ_VRUT01000005.1, forward strand.
GGAGCAGCTGCAGGGCATCATCGACCTGGAGAACCGGGTGAAGGCGCACGGCCTGCCGACGACGCCGGGCGCGTTCCGCCAGCTCAAGGCCGCCGGCTTCTCCGACGCCCGCCTCGCGGTGCTCGCCGGCACCGACGAGCCGGCGGTGCGCGAGGCGCGCCACGCCCTGAAGGTGCGGCCGGTCTACAAGCGCATCGACACCTGCGCCGCCGAGTTCAAGGCGCCGACCGCCTACATGTATTCGACCTACGTCGCCCCCTTCGCCGGCGAGGTCGCCGACGAGGCCCGGCCGACGGACGCGAAGAAGGTCATCATCCTCGGCGGCGGCCCGAACCGGATCGGCCAGGGCATCGAGTTCGACTATTGCTGCTGCCACGCCTGCTATGCGCTGTCGGAGGCCGGCTACGAGACCATCATGGTCAACTGCAACCCGGAAACGGTCTCGACCGACTACGACACCTCCGACCGGCTCTACTTCGAGCCGCTGACGCAGGAGGACGTGCTCGAGATCATCGAGACCGAGCGGCAGAACGGGACGCTCCACGGCGTCATCGTGCAGTTCGGCGGCCAGACCCCGCTGAAGCTCGCCCGCGCGCTCGAAGCCGCCGGCGTGCCGATCCTCGGCACCTCGCCGGACGCGATCGACCTCGCCGAGGACCGCGACCAGTTCAAGCGGCTCCTCGACAAGCTCGGGATGAAGCAGCCCAAGAACGGCATCGCCTACTCGGTCGAGCAGGGCCGGATGGTCGCCGCCGACCTCGGCCTGCCCTTCGTGGTGCGGCCGAGCTACGTGCTCGGCGGCCGCGCCATGGCGATCATCCGCGACGAGACGCAGTTCGCCGACTACCTGCTCGACACGCTGCCGAGCCTGATCCCGTCCGAGGTCAAGTCGCGCTACCCGAACGACAAGACCGGCCAGATCAACACGGTGCTCGGCAAGAACCCGCTGCTGTTCGACCGCTACCTGTCGGACGCGGTCGAGATCGACGTGGACGCGGTCTGCGACGGCACCGACGTGTTCATCGCCGGCATCATGGAGCACATCGAGGAGGCCGGCATCCATTCCGGCGATTCGGCCTGCTCGCTGCCCTCGCGCTCGCTCTCGCCCGAGACCATCGCCGAGCTCGAGCGCCAGACCAAGGCGATGGCGCTTGCGCTGAAGGTCGGCGGCCTGATGAACGTGCAGTACGCGATCAAGGACGGCGCGATCTACGTGCTGGAGGTGAACCCGCGCGCGTCCCGCACCGTGCCCTTCGTCGCCAAGGTGATCGGCGAGCCGATCGCCAAGATTGCCGCCCGCGTCATGGCCGGCGAGGCCCTGGCTACGTTCGGCCTGAAGAAGAAGGTCCTGAACCACATCGCGGTGAAGGAGGCGGTGTTCCCGTTCGCGCGCTTCCCCGGCGTCGACGTGCTGCTCGGGCCGGAGATGCGCTCCACCGGCGAGGTCATCGGGTTGGACGCCGGCTTCGGCGTCGCCTTCGCCAAGAGCCAGCTCGGCTCCGGCACCAAGGTGCCGCGCTCGGGGACCGTGTTCGTCTCGGTGCGTGACGGCGACAAGGCCCGCATCCTGCCCTCGATCCGGCTACTCGCCGGCCTCGGATTCTCGATCGTGGCCACCGGGGGCACCCAGCGCTACCTCGTCGTGAACGGCGTCGCCTGCGACCGGGTGAACAAGGTCCTGGAGGGCCGGCCGCACGTGGTCGACTCGATCAAGAACGGCGACATCCAGCTCGTCCTGAACACCACCGAGGGCGCGGGTGCGCTGTCGGACTCGCGCTCGCTGCGCCGGGCGGCCCTCTTGCATAAGGTGCCGTACTACACCACTCTGGCGGGAGCGATGGCGGCGGCCGAGGGCATTCAGGCCTATCTCGAAGGCGATCTTCGGGTCCGCGCCCTGCAGGAATACTTCGCAGCCTGAAGCCGGGCGGCGACACGACGTTTCGAACCGATCGCGGGACACGCGTTCGGACGGGTTGTTGGAATCTGGCCCGGAGGGCGCGGCATCGCCGCGTCCGGCCGGGCCTCTTCATTGTGGCGCGAGACGATGGCGATAGACAAGGTTCCGATCACGGTGCGTGGCTTCGCAGCCATGGAGGAGGAGCTGAAGCACCGCCAGCAGGTGGAGCGTCCGCGCATCGTCGCGGCGATCTCCGAAGCGCGCGCGCACGGCGACCTCTCCGAGAACGCCGAGTACCACGCCGCCAAGGAGGCGCAGTCCCACAACGAGGGCCGCGTGCTCGAGCTGGAGAGCCTGATCTCCCGCGCCGAGATCATCGACGTCACCAAGCTCTCGGGCGACAAGATCAAGTTCGGCGCCACCGTGAAGCTCTTGGACGACGACACCGAAGAAGAGAAGACCTACCAGATCGTCGGCGAACCCGAGGCCGACGTGCATTCGGGCCGCGTCTCGATCACCTCGCCGATCGCGCGGGCGCTGATCGGCAAGGGCGTCGGCGATTCCGTCGAGGTGACGACTCCCGGCGGCGGCAAGTCCTACGAGGTCGTCGGCATCCGGTACGGGGCCTGACCGGTGCGGATGGCGCGACGCCGGATCGCCGGGCTGCTCGCCCTCTCGGCGTTCGCCGCGTCGGCGCTTGCCGTCGCCGCCCGGGCCGATGACTTCCCGAGCCTGCGCGGCGAGCGCTTCGCGGACGTGCGCGTCGACGTTCGCCCGCTCCTGGCGCTCGGTGCGGGCGCGCAGGCCGAGGCGCTGCGTGCGGACCTGACCGCGGCCCTGCGCAGCCGCTTCGCGGGCCGCCTCGGCGGTCGCGGCCCCAGCCTCGTGGTGCTGGTGCGCGGCTTCTCGCTGCGGCCCTATGCCGGCGGCGGCACCAACGGCCGCTCCGGCTTCGGCGGCGGCTCGCAGAACGACTACCTCGACGGCGAGGCCCTGTTGGTCGCCCGGGACGGCGCGGTGCTCGGCCGCCACCCGCAGCTCACGGCGACCCCGTCGAGCTTCGGCGGGGCCTGGTACGATCCGCAATCCGAGCGCCGACGCGTCACGGCCATCGCCGACATCTACGCCGACTGGCTCGTCCGCAACCTGCCCGCCGACTGACGTGGCCGCCCCCAGCGAGACGCTTCCCAGCCCGGCCCTGGCCGGCGCCCGCGCCTGGATCGTCACCGACGGCAAGGCCGGCGACGAGAACCAGTGCGTCGGCATCGCCGAAACCCTCGGCCTGTCCTACGAGATCCGCCGCGTGCCGGCGAACGGCCCGTTCGGCTGGACGGCGCCGTGGGGGCCGATCGACCCGCGCCAGGGGCCGTATCGCCGCCGCGGCGCGCTGGCCGGCCCCTATCCCGACATCCTGATCGCCTCGGGGCGCCGCGCGGTACCGTATCTCCGCGCGATGCGCCGGGCGGCGGCGGGCCGCACCTTCACCGCCTTCCTCAAGGACCCGCGCACCGGGCACGACAGCGCCGACTTCATCTGGGTGCCCGACTACGACGACCTGCGCGGCCCCAACGTCTTCACCACGCTCACCGCGCCGCACCTCGTCACCGCCGAGCGGATCGCGGCGGCCCGCGCCCGGCCGGACCCGCGGCTGTCGGCGCTGGACGGGCCGCGCGTCGCGGTGCTGATCGGCGGCGACAGCCGGCACCTGAGCTATCGCGCCCTCGACATGCAGCGCCTCGTCGGCGACCTGCGCAAGCTCGCCGGCTCCGGCTGCCGCCTGATGGTCACCGTCTCGCGCCGCACGCCCGATCCGCTGCGCGACGCGATCCGCACGCTCGTCGCCGAGACCGGCGGCTTCCTCTGGGACGGCGGCGGCGACAACCCTTACGTCGCGATGCTGGCTTTGGCCGACGCCATCGTCGTGACCTCGGATTCGGCCAACATGGTCAGCGAGGCGGTCTCCACCGGCGCGCCGGTGCTGCTGTTCGACCTGCCGCGTACCTATATCCGCCATCGGCGGATGTTCGCCGGGCTGGCGATGGCCGGGGCGTTGCGCCCGTTTACCGGGCGGTTGGAGCCGCTCGCGTACAAGCCGATCGACGCGACGCCGGTGATCGCGCGCGCGCTGGCCGACGGCTACGCCGCCTTCCGCGCGGCGCACGGCGCGAGCGTGACGCAGGATCGCCTGGGTTAGAGCATTTTCATGCGAGGTGGATGCCGGCTCGCGTGAAGAGAATGCGACCACACAGTAGGTTGGAGCATCCCCCCGTGATCCAGGGATCACGGAAAATGCTCTAGAGCTAGGAAGTAGAGGACGCCATGGCCCACACCCATTCCAGGCTGATCATCGTCGGTTCGGGGCCGGCCGGTTACACGGCCGCGATCTACGCCGCCCGCGCCATGGTCCAGCCGCTGATGATCTCGGGCTTCCAGCCCGGCGGCCAGCTGATGATCACCACCGACGTCGAGAACTATCCGGGCTTCGCCGAGGCGATCCAGGGCCCGTGGCTGATGGAGCAGATGCGGCTCCAGGCCGAGCACGTCGGCACCACGATCCTGTCGGAGTACATCACCAAGGTCGACCTCAAGGTGCGCCCGTTCCGGCTCGAGGCGGATTCGGGCGAGACCTATTCCTGCGACGCGCTGATCGTCGCCACCGGCGCGCAGGCGAAGTGGCTCGGCCTGCCCTCCGAGGCCAAGTTCCAGGGCGGCGGCGTCTCGGCCTGCGCGACCTGCGACGGCTTCTTCTTCCGCGGCAAGCCGGTGGCGGTGGTCGGCGGCGGCAACACCGCGGTGGAGGAGGCGCTCTACCTCGCCAACCTCGCCTCGAAGGTCACGGTGATCCATCGCCGCGACGCGTTCCGCGCCGAGCGCATCCTGCAGGAGCGCCTGTTCAAGCACCCGAACGTCGAGGTGCTGTGGAACCGCGAGATCGACGAGATCTGCGGCACCACCAGCCCCGCCCCGTCGGTGACCCACCTGCGCCTCAAGGACACCCGCACCGGCGAGGCCAGCGAGGTGCCGGTCGACGGCGTGTTCGTCGCGATCGGCCACAAGCCCGCGACCGAGGTGTTCGAGGGGCAGCTGACGATGCGCCACGGCGGCTATCTCAGCGTCCGCCCCGGTACCGCCGAGACCGAGATCCCCGGCGTGTTCGCGGCCGGCGACGTCACCGACGACGTCTACCGCCAGGCGATCACTGCGGCCGGCATGGGCTGCATGGCCGCGCTGGAGGCGGAGAAGTACCTCGCCAACCTCGACATCGGCGAGAGCCCGGTCCAGGCGGCCGCCGAGTAGCCGGACGTCCATCCGACCGCCCGAATCCGCATTCGGGCGGGGCACGACTGCGCGGATCGAAGCCGCTCGACGGTTCTGTCAACATTTTCTTTGTGCCGCGCCTTGCGCGCGACCATGCCCAGGACGCATGAGTGGCAGGCGTCGTGACGGAGCCTGCGCGTCCCGGCACCGTCGGTTTGCGTGAGGGAGTCTCGCCGTGGATTGGGACAAGATCCGGATCTTCCTCAACGTGGCGGAGGCCGGCAGCTTCACCCGTGCCGGCGACGACATCGGCCTCAGCCAATCCGCGGTCAGCCGCCAGATCAGCGCGCTGGAACGCGAGCTGAAGGCGCCGCTGTTCCACCGGCACGCCCGCGGGCTGATCCTGACCGAACAGGGCGACCTGCTGTTCCGCGCCGCGCGCGACATGAAGCTGCGGCTGGAGAACACCCGCGCGCGCCTGGTCGAGACCAGCGAGCGGCCGTCGGGCGACCTCAAGGTGACCACCACCGTCGGGCTCGGCACCGCCTGGCTGGCGCAACGCGTCGCCGAGTTCCTCGACCTGTACCCGGACGTGCGGATCGAGCTGATCCTCACCAACGAGGAGCTCGACCTCGCCATGCGCGAGGCGGACGTCGCCATCCGCATGCGCCGCCCGGCCCAGCCCGACCTGATCCAGCGGCGGCTGTTCACGGTGCACTACCACGCCTTCGCCAGCCAGGATTACGTGAAGCGCTTCGGCGAGCCCAAGACCGTCGAGGACCTCGACGAGCACCGGCTCGTCTCCTTCGGCGGCAACGAGCCGTCCTACCTGCTGGCCGCGCACTGGCTCGCCAACGTCGGCCGCGAGGGCCGCGAGCGCCGCCCGGTCGCCTTCACCGTCAACAACATCGGCGCGCTGCAGCGGGCGATGGAGACCGGCGCCGGCATCGGCATCCTGCCGGACTACGCCGTCGACGGCGACGACCACCTCGTCCAGGTGCTGCGCGAGAGCGAGATGCCGACGCTGGAGAGCTACCTCGTCTACGCCGAGGAGATGCGCACCGTCGCCCGCGTCCAGGCGTTCCGCGACTTCCTGGTCTCGAAGGCCCAGCGCTGGACGTATTGAGGGGCGGGCGTTTCGCCGAGCACCGTCGATCCGTCAGCCCTCGAACCCGGCTCCGCTGGCCCTCCGTCCGCCCGCCGGCTAACACCCGCCACGGCCTCGGACGGCCGAGCGGAGCATCATGACCACACGGCCGATCGCCTTCGACCTCACCCGCCTCGTCACCCGTCTGCGCCATGCGAGCCCGTCGGGGATCGACCGGGTCGACCTCGCCTACGCCCGCCACGTGCTCGCGGGCGCGGGGCCGCGCTTCGGGCTGGTCTCGACCGGGCTCGGGCCGCGCGTGCTCGACCGGGCGCATGCGTCCCGGATCGTCGAGGCGGTCGCGGCCGGGTGGATCGAGGACGTGGCGGCCGAATCCGACCCGATCTACCGCCGCCTGGAGGCGCGGCTCGCCGGCCGGCCGGCGGACGTCGCCGCCGGGCGCGGCCCCGCGCGATCGAGCACGCTCCGTCGCCGCCGCATCCAGGCGGAGACCGTGCTCGGCATCTTTCGCGCCGCACCGGTGGCGGCCCTGCCCGAGGGCAGCCTCTATCTCCACACCTCGCACCTGCGCCTCGACAAGCCGGAGCGGTTCGACTGGCTCTACACCCGCGCCGACGTGCGGCCGGTGTTCTTCGTCCACGACCTGATCCCGATCACCCATCCCGAATACGGCCGGCCGGGCGAGGCCGAACGCCACCGCCTGCGCATGCGGACCATCGGGCGGCACGCGGCCGCCATCCTCGTGAACTCGGCCGACACCGGCGAGCGGACGCTGGCGCATCTTGCCGCCGACGGGTTCGGGCGGCCGCCGCTCGCGGTCGGCCATCTCGGCGTCGAGCCGGCCTTCGGGCAAGAAGGGCCGCGATTCGCGCCCGACCGGCCGACCTTCCTGGTCTGCGGCACCATCGAGCCGCGCAAGAACCACCTGCTGCTGCTGCACCTCTGGCGCGACCTCGTCGAACGGCACGGCCCGAACACGCCCCGCCTCGTGCTCGTCGGGCGCCGCGGTTGGGAGGCGGAGAACGTCGTCGACCTGCTGGAGCGCTGCGAGTCGATCCGCCCGCACGTCGTCGAGGTCTCGGGCCTCTCGACCCATGGCCTCGCCGCGCTGACGCGCAGCTGCACCGCCCTGCTGATGCCCTCCTTCACCGAGGGCTACGGCATCCCGATCGTCGAGGCCGCAGCCTCCGGCGTGCCGGTGGTCGCCTCCGACATCGTGGTCCATCGCGAGATCGGCGCGGGCTTCGCCGACTTCCTCGATCCCCTCGACGGGCTCGGCTGGCGGCGGGCGGTGGAGGACTTGAGCCGTCCGGGGGGCGAACATCGCGAAGCTCTGGCGCGGCGCCTCGACGGCTACGTCGCTCCGAGCTGGCCCGCGCATTTCGAGCAGGCCGACGCGCTGCTGGCCGCACTCTGATCCGCAGCCCACGCCCTGGATGGGGGGCGCGTGTTGCGCCGTGGGCGGCTGACGAATAAGGGAAAGCGTCAGCCCGCGCGCCGGTGCCCGCGCAGCCGGCCTCTCTCCCAGGGAATCGACCGATGCGTGTTGTCGACCTCGACCGCGATGCGATCAAGCAGGGCCTCGCCGACGGTTCGATGCTGGTGATCGACGTGCGCGAGCCGCACGAATACGAGAACGGCCACATCCCCGGCGCGGTGATGCACCCGCTCTCGACCTTCGACCCGACGGCGGTCGCCGCGCTGATCGAGGCGGACGGGCGCCGCCCGGTCTTCTCCTGCGGCTCGGGCGTGCGCTCCGTCCACGCGCTCGACGCGATGCAGGCGACCGGGCTGTCCTTGAGCGAACACTACAAGGGCGGCTACCGCGACTGGTTGGCGGCCGGTGAAGCGATTGAGTAGGTCCGTCGAAGCGTCGCACCGCGCGCGTCGTCCGTCTCGCGGCGGCGAAGCCATGTGCGGCGGCGCACAACCTGTGTGCGCTTCGGGGAATAGGTGGCGGGCTGCTGGGGAACCATCCATGTACAAGCGTCGGCTCGCAAGCCTCATCGTGATCGCCGCGGCGCTCTCCGCGCCGCAGGCCCGCGCCCAGGCGCCGGGCGGCCCGCCGCCGAAGGTGACGGTCGCCAAGCCCGTGGTCCGCGAGATCATCGAGCAGGACCAATATACCGGCCGCTTCGACCCGATCGAGTTCGTCGAGGTCCGGGCGCGGGTGACCGGCTACCTGGAGAAGATCAACTTCACCGACGGCGCCACGGTGAAGAAGGGCGACGTGCTCTTCGTCATCGACCGGCGCCCGTACAAGGCGGCCCTGGAGCAGGCGCAGGCCTCGCTGACCTCCGCCAAGGCCCGGCTGTCATTCTCGCAGACCGACCTGGAGCGCGCGCAGACCCTGTCGAAGGGCGGCAACATCTCCGAGCAGGTCACCGACCAGCGCCGGCAGGCCTCGCAGACGGCGCAGGCCGACGTGGACAGCGCCGAGGCGGCGCTCCGCAACGCCCAGCTGAACTTCGACTTCTCGGAAGTGAAGTCGCCGATCAACGGGCGGATCAGCCAGCGCCTCGTCACCGAGGGCAACATCGTCATCACCGACCAGACGATGCTGACCACCATCGTCTCGCTCGATCCGATCTACTTCTCCTTCACCGTCGACGAGAAGTCGTTCCTGAAATACCAGGGCTCGCTCGGCATCGGCATGGGCCAGACCCAGCGCGGCAAGGGCGTCCCGATCCTGATCGCGCTGTCGGGCGAGGCCAAGCCGACCCGCAAGGGCACCCTCGACTTCGTCGACAACCGCGTCGACAACGCGACCGGCACGATCCTCCTGCGCGCCACGGTCGAGAACGCCGACGGCTTCATCAAGCCGGGCCTGTTCGGCATCGTCTCGATGCCCGCGACGAAGCCCTTCCAGGGCGTCCTGATCCCGGACGAGGCGGTCGCCGCCAACCAGGACAAGCGCATCGTCTACCTCGTCGCCGAGGATGGGACGGTGAGCTCCCGGGACGTGAAGCTCGGGCCGAAGGTCGACGGCTACCGCGTGATCCGCGACGGGCTGAAGGGCGACGAGACCATCGTGGTCAACGGCACGTCCCGCGTGCGCCCCGGCGCCAAGGTCACGCCGGAATCGACCACGCTGCCGCCGAGCAAGACCTAGGGTTAACAAGACCTGAGGCCGCGCAAGACCTGAGGCGTAGCAAGACCCGAGGCCGCCCGGCGGTCTCGAGCCGACGAGCGGCACCGGTCCCGACCGGTGCGGCGCCATCGACGACGCCGGTGGCCGGCTCCGCGAGGGGCGGCGACCCAGAGGTTTGACCGATGCGTTTTGCCCACTTCTTCGTCGATCGGCCGATCTTCGCGTCGGTCACGTCGATCATCTTCCTGCTCCTCGGCTTCGTCGCCTACGAGAGCTTGCCGGTCTCGCAATATCCCGAGATCGTGCCGCCGACGGTGACCGTGCGCGCGAGCTTCCCCGGCGCCAACGCCGAGACGGTGGCCGCGACGATCGCGACGCCGATCGAGCAGGAGGTGAACGGCGTCGACAACATGCTCTACATGACGTCGTTGTCCACCAACGACGGCAACATGCTGCTGACCGTCACCTTCAAGGTCGGCACCAACCTCGATATCGCCAACGTGCTGGTGCAGAACCGGCTCTCGGTGGCACAGCCGCGCCTGCCGCCTGACGTGCGCAACCTCGGCGTCACCGTGCGTAAAGCATCGCCCGACCTGATGCTGGTCGTGCACTTGCTTTCGCCGAACAAGACCTATGACCAGAACTATCTGGCCAACTATATCTACCTGAACATTCGCGACGAGATGCTTCGCCTCGACGGCGTCGGCGACATCACCATCTTCGGCGGCAACGAGTACGCCGAGCGCATCTGGCTCGACCCGAACAAGCTCGCCGCCTACGGCCTCTCCACCACCGACGTGACCGCGGCGCTGCAGGAGCAGAACGTGCAGGTCGCCGCCGGCGCCCTCAACGCGCCGCCGGCCAAGACCGGCGAGGCGTTCCAGCTCGTGGTGCAGTCGCAAGGCCGCTTCCAGACGCCGGAGGAGTTCGCCGACGTCATCGTGAAGGCCACCAACGGCCGCCTCGTGCGGGTGAAGGACGTGGCCCGCACCGAGATGGGCCAGAAGGACTACACCACGAACTCCTTCCTGAACGCCACGCCGGCGGTGGGCATCGGCGCGTTCCAGCGCCCGGGCACCAACGCGCTGGACGCGGCGGCCTCCGTCAAGAAGGTGATGGAGAACCTCAAGAAGAACTTCCCGCCCGACGTCGAGTACCGCATCGCCTACAACCCGACCGAGTTCATCGAGGAATCGATCCAGGAGGTCTACAAGACCCTCTTCGAGGCGGTCGGCCTCGTGGTGATCGTGATCCTGGTGTTCCTCCAGAGCTGGCGCACGGCGCTGATCCCGGTGATCGCGATTCCCGTGTCGCTCGTCGGCACCTTCGCGGCGATGTCGGCCTTCGGCTTCTCGCTGAACAACCTCACCCTGTTCGGGCTGGTGCTCGCCATCGGCATCGTCGTCGACGACGCGATCGTCGTGGTCGAGAACGTCGAGCGCAACATGGAGGAGGGGCTCTCGCCGGGCGAGGCCGCGCACAAGACCATGGACGAGGTCGGCTCGGCCGTCGTCGCCATCGCGCTGGTGCTGGCCGCGGTGTTCATCCCGACGGCGTTCATCCCCGGCATCTCGGGCCAGTTCTACAAGCAGTTCGCGCTGACGATCGCCGCCTCGACGATCATCTCGGCCTTCAACTCGCTGACCCTGTCGCCGGCGCTCTGCAAGCTGCTGCTGGTGCCCCACCACGCCCGCAAGAAGCCGAAGTTCTTCCTGACGCGGTTCATCGCGTGGCTCGCGGACCTGTTCAACCGCGGCTTCGAGGCGCTCTCGAACGGCTACGCCCGGATCGTCGGCCTGCTCACCGGCTACACCGTCGGCATCGTCGCGGTGATGGTGTTCTACGGCTTCGTCATCTTCGGCACGATCCACCTCGTGCAGACGACGCCGACGGGCTTCATCCCCGACCAGGACCAGGGCTACCTGATCGGCGTGGTCCAGCTGCCGGCGGGCGCCTCGCTCGACCGCACCACCGCGGTGGTGAATCGGGCGGCGGCGGAGGCGCGCAAGATCGACGGCGTGACCAACACGGTCATCATCGCCGGCTTCGACGGCGCGACCTTCACCAACACCACCAACTCCGGCGTGATGTTCATCACGCTGGCCGGCGCCAAGGAGCGGGCGGTCCACGGGCGCAGCGCGGCCGTCATCACCGGCGACGTGCTGAAGGCCACCGCCAACATCCAGGAGGCGCGGGTCATCGTCATCCCGCCGCCGCCGGTCCGCGGCCTCGGCAACGGCGGCGGCTTCAAGATGCAGATCGAGAGCCGGCAATCCTCGCAGACCGGCCCGCTGCTGGCGGCCGCCGGCGAGCTGATCGGCCAGGCCAACCAGAGCAGCGACGTGCAGCGGGTGTTCACCACCTTCGGCAACGACACGCCGCAGCTCTACCTCGACATCGACCGCACGATCGCCCGGATGCTTAACGTGCCGCTGGCCAACGTCTTCGCCTCGGTCCAGGCGGACCTCGGCGGCGCCTACGTCAACGACTTCAACACGCTGGGCCGCATCTACCAGGTGCGCCTGCAATCGGACGCCGCCTACCGGACCTCGCAGCAGGACATCTCGCAGATCAAGGTCCGCTCCTCCACCGGCGCCCTGGTGCCGCTGGGGACGCTCGCCTCGCTGCGCACCGTGGCCGGCCCGCAGATCGTGCAGCGGTTCAACCTGTACTATTCGGTGCCGGTGCAGGGCGTGGCCAAGCCCGGCGTCTCGACCGGCCAGGCGCTGACTGCCATGGAGCAGATCGCGGCCAAGGCGCTGCCGGAAGGCTACGCCTACGACTGGACCGAGATCGCCTACCAGCAGAAGGCCACCGGCAACACGGCGGTCTACGTGTTCGCGCTCGGCATCCTGCTGGTCTTCCTGGTGCTCGCCGCCCAGTACGAGAGCTGGGCGCTGCCGATCTCGATCCTGATGGTGGTGCCGACGGGCGTGCTCGCCGCGCTCTTCGGCGTGCAGTTGCGGGGCCAGGACAACAACATCCTGACCCAGATCGGGTTGATCGTGCTGATCGGCCTGGCCGCCAAGAACGCCATCCTGATCGTCGAGTTCGCGCACGACATCGAGGAGGCCGAGCACAAGGGCCCGGTCGCCGCCGCGATCCAGGCCTGCCGCCTGCGCCTGCGCCCGATCCTGATGACCGCCTTCGCCTTCATCCTCGGCGTGCTGCCGCTGGTGATCGCCACCGGCCCCGGCGCCGAGATGCGTCAGGCGCTCGGCACGGCGGTGTTCTTCGGAATGATCGGCGCGACCTTCTTCGGCCTGTTCCTGACGCCGGTCTTCTACGTGATGATCCGGAACATCGTGATCTGGATCGGACGGAAGCGCGGCAAGAAGGCCGACGACGGCCACGGCGGCACCCCGGCCCCCGCGGCACCCGCGCACGCCTGACCGGATCACCGGCGACCTTCAGCGGCCCGCAGGGCGTGTCCATTGGGCACGCCCTGCGGGCCGCAACCGTTTCGGCGGCGACGGCTTGTCGCTGCGAAGACGTCGGGGGGAAGAGCGCGCATGGCACGGGTCGCAGTCGTCACGGGAGGCACCGCCGGGATCGGGCTCGCCACCGCCCACCTGTTCGCGTCCCGCGGCTGGGCGGTCGCCGTGATCGCCCGCGACGTGGGCCGCCTGCGCTCCACCGCCGCCGCCTTGGCCGCCTACGGCCGCCCGGTCCTCACCATCTCCGCCGACGTGTCGGACGCCGAGGCGGTGGATGCGGCCGCCGCCCGGATCGAGGCCGAGCTCGGGCCGATCCGCGCCTGGGTCAACAACGCGATGTCGACGGTGGTGAGCCCGGCCGACCGGATCACGCCGGCCGAGTACCGCCGCGTCACCGAGACGACCTATCTCAGCCAGGTCTACGGGACGCTGGCCGCCCTGCGTTACATGAAGCCGCGCAACCGCGGGGCGATCCTTCAGGTCTCGTCGGGCTTAGGCTTTCGCGCGGCGGCTCTGCAGGCGCCGTACTGCGCGGCCAAGTTCGCCGTCTCCGGCTTCACGGATTCGCTGCGCTGCGAGCTGATCCACGACAAGAGCGATGTCTCGCTCAGCGTGATCTACCTGCCGGCGGTGAACACGCCGCAATACAAGTGGACCCGCAACCGGACCGGCCGCGACCAGAACGCGCCGGACCCGGTCTACGATTCCCGCCTCTGTGCCGAGGCGATCGTCTTCGCCGCCGAGCACCCACGCCGCGAGGTCTGGGTCGGCCGCAGCACGGTGATGATGGCGGCAGCGCAAGCGCTGGTCCCGGGCTTCGCCGACAAGAAGGCCGCCGAGATGTGGCCGAAGCAGATGACCGACGAGGACATGGCCGACCGGGCCGGCAACCTCGACGCCCCGGTGCCGGGCGACGTCGGCATCGACGGGCGCTTCGGCGATCGGACTAAGGCGACGCGCACCGCGTTCTGGACCAGCCGCGAGCGCGACCTGCTGATGGCGGGATTCGCCGGAATCGCCCTGGTGGGTCTCGCGAGCGCCGCCGCGGTCGCCCGCGCTCCGCGCCGCCTGCTGCCGCGGCCCTGACGGGCTTCCGTTCGCGATTGCAACGCGATCGGGAACGGTTCTACGAAGCGCTGCGACCATCCCTGCTGCCACGAGGCGACGCGTGCCCGGATACCTGCCCTTTGCCGGCGCCCTCGATCTGCCGGCCTACGTCTGCGACAATTGCGGCTTCTGGCAGCGCCACTTCACGACGCCGCCCGCCTGCCCGATGTGCCTCGATGCCCGCCACGTGGTGCCGCAGGACGGCTGGCAGTTCTGGACCAAGGGGCAAGCCCAGGAACGCTTCCCCTGCCATTGGCAGGAGCTCGAGCCGGGCGTCTGGCGGTTCTGGAACGAGCCGGTCTCGGGGATCGGCCCGTCCAGCTACCTGATCTGCACGGATGCCGGGAACATGGGCTTCGAGGGTTGCCCGGTGTTCAGCGAGGCGGCGCTCGACCACATCGCGAGCCTCGGGGGCATGCAGGTGCTCTCGTCCTCGCACCCGCACGCCTACGGGGCGCTGGTGCAGCTGCAGGACCGGTTCGACCCGGAGCTGTGCCTGCCGGCTGCCGACTTCACCTGGAGCGCGGCGCTGCAGGTGTCGTGGCCCTACGACGACTTCCTCGAGCCGCTGCCGGGCCTCGAGCTGCACCGCACCGCCGGCCATTTCGACGGCCACGCGGTGCTGTTCGACCGAGGCCGCAAGATCTGCTTCTGCGGCGACGCGCTGAAGTTCGAACTCGACCCCGCGGATTTCCGCCGTGCCGTGACGATCTCGGCGCACAAAGCCTTCGTGCGCGGCGTGCCGCTGACGACGAACGAGCTGCGCCACTACCGCGACGTGTTCGCCCGCCTCGACTTCACCCAGACCTGGACCCCGTTCGAGCCCGCCGCCAATTGCGGCCGGGCCGAGGTGCTGGCGCTGATCGACGGCATGCTCGGCACCCGGCCGCACGCGGCACCGGTGCCCTTGGATGGGCTGAGGCGGTAGCACGCTTCACAGGCTCAGCCGCGGATCAGGGTTGGCGCGCCCAACCCGGCGCGACCCCCTCTACCCCCGGGAGAGGGGACCCGCGCTTCGATCACCACACATCGCGCGCGGCGAACCCCTGATTGGACGACGCGGGTCCGTCGCGCCGTCAGCGCTTGGTGTTCCCGGCCGTCTGCCCGAACATCACCTTCTTGGCGTCCGCGCTCATGGTCTTGCCGTGGTCCGGGTTGACCTCCGGGGCTCGGGCGTAGGCCGCCTTCGTGCCCGGGCGCTCACTGATCGCATGGAACCAGCGCTTGAGGTTCGGGTGCTCGTCGAGGTTTTGGCCCTGCTTCTCCCACGGCACGATCCAGGGATAGGCCGCCATGTCGGCGATGCCGTAATCGCCGGCGACGTAGTCCCGGTCGGCCAGGCGCCGGTCGAGGACGCCGTAGAGCCGGTTGGTCTCGTTGACGTAGCGGTTGACCGCGTAGGGGATCTTCTCGGGGGCGTATTGCGAGAAGTGGTGGTTCTGGCCGAGCATCGGCCCGAGGCCGCCCATCTGCCAGAACAGCCATTGCAGCGCCTCCTGCCGCCCGCGCAGGTCCGTGGCGAGGAACCGGCCGGTCTTCTCGGCGAGGTAGAGCAGGATCGCGCCCGACTCGAACAGCGTGATCGGCGCACCGCCGCCGGCCGGCTCGTGGTCGACGATCGCCGGCATGCGGTTGTTCGGCGCGATCTTGAGGAAGCCGGGATCGAACTGCTCGCCCTTGCCGATGTTGACCGGCTTGATCGTATAGGGAAGCCCCGCCTCCTCGAGGAACATCGTCACCTTGTGACCGTTCGGGGTCGGCCAGTAGTAGAGATCGATCATCGAAACTTCCTCACGTGACGTGGACCGTCGCGCCCTCGATGCCGCAGGTGGGTCGGATGCGCCGCGGATCAAGCGGCGTTCGGAACCGGGCGGGTCCGAAGGTACGACCGCGCAGGTCAGGCCGGCTTGGATCACGTCGGCCATCGCCTCATCGCGAATCGTGTGCCGGGCGTTACTGCCGACTCGATCAAATGCGATCCACTCCGCGGCCGATTCCTTCACGGGCGGCATGGTTTGAGTCGCTGCATCGGGGAGGCGATCCATGATCAGCGCGACATCGATCAGCAGTGCCGGCCTCGTCGCCGCGTCGCAGAGGTTCGCGTCGAGCGCCACGCAGGTGGCCGAGATCGGGACGAGCCTGCCGAGCGCCACCCAGGTGGACCTGTCGAGCACGGCCGTCAGGATGATCGAGGACAAGGCTTCCTTCGCGGCCAACGCCGCGGTCGTGCGCGCCTCCGACGCCATGGAGCGGAAGCTCCTCGACATCCGCGTCTAGGGCCGCCGCGTCCAAGGCCACCGCGTCTTCTCCCGCGACACCGATCGAACCTTGCCGGCATCGCGCCGACCCCGTAAGACCGATGCATGTCGGGGTGTAGCGCAGTCTGGTAGCGCACCTGGTTTGGGACCAGGGGGTCGTAGGTTCGAATCCTATCGCCCCGACCATCGATTTCCGGAGCGGTGTCTGAAGGCCATGTCGAGCGCCCGCATCTTCCAGCCGTCCAAGGACGCGTCGCAGTCCGGCACCGCGCGCACCAAGGTCTGGCACCTCGAGTTCGACCAGACCGCACCGCGCGAGACCGACCCGCTGATGGGCTGGACCGGGTCGGGCGACATGCTGCAGCAGGTCCACCTGAAGTTCGAGACGCTGGAGGACGCAGTCGCCTACGCCAAGAAGGCCGGCATCGCCTACCGCGTCGAGGAGCCGAAGAAGGCGCCCCCGCGCAAGGGGCTGTCCTACTCCGACAACTTCAAGTTCAACCGCACGGCCCCCTGGACGCACTGACGGGACGCGACGCGGCGGACCCCGTCACGCTTGGTCCTTGCGCGCCTTCCAGGCCGCGTAGGGTGCCGTGGCCTCCGGTACGTCGAGGTGCTTCAGCCGCATCGGCTGCTCGTCGAGCGGGCGGCACAGCTCGGCGTAGATCTCGGCACCGAGCAGCCCGAATTCGCCGGCCGTCGCGGCGGCGTTGGCGAAGTAGCCCTCGCGTATCCCCGAGAGCCGCATCGCGGCGTGGCACATCGGGCAGGGCTGGCCGCTGGCGTACATCACGCTCCCCGACAGGTCGCGGCTGTTGAGGCGCCGGCTGGCCTCGCGCAGGGCCACCATCTCGGCGTGGCCGGTCGGGTCGTTGGTGGTGTGCACGTTGTTGGCGACTCGGGCCAGGACCTCGTCGCCGCGCACGAGCACGGCGCCGTAGGGCGTGCCCCCGTCGCAGACGTTGTCGGCGGCAAGCTGCACCGCCTCGCTCAGGTATCGTGCGTGGTCGCTCATGGTGGATCGCTCTCCCGAATGCGGACGGGAACGCGGAGCCGGCGAGAACGGTTCGATTTCGCCGTTCAGAACGCGTAGCGCACGGTGCAGTACGGCATCGTCTCGTCGAGCACCGCCTTGAAGCGGGCGAGCCAGCGGCCCTTCCATCCGGCGCGGTAGCGCACGTTGGCGCCGCCGCCCTCCGAGACCTTCGCCTCCTGGATGTCGGGCCGCCACAGCAGGTCTTCGGCGCGCGGGTGCCAGCCGAGGTTGACCGCGTGCAGGCCGGCATTGTGCGTCAGCAGGATGATCTCGCACTTGAGCTGGGCCTTGGCCGCGGCCGAGAGCGTGCCGTCGATCTCCTGGAACAGCGCCCGCCAATCCGCCTCCCAGCCCTCGTAGAGGATGACCGGCGAGAAGTTGACGTGCACCTCGTAGCCGGCGGCCACGAAGTCGTCGATCGCCGCGATCCGCTCCGCGATCGGGCTGGTGCGCACGTCGACGACCTTGGCGATCCGCGCCGGCATCAGCGAGAAGCGGATGCGGGTGCGCCCCTGCGGGTCGTAGGCGAGCAGGTCGCGGTTCACGGCCTTGGTCGCGAACGAACCCTTGGCGTTCGGGAGCGTGCGGAACAGGGCCACGAGGTCGCGGACGTTGTCGCAGATCGCGGCGTCGACCGAGAGGTCGCCGTTCTCGCCGATGTCGTAGACCCAGGCGGCCGGATCGATGGTGTCGGGCTCGGGCAGCGCCCCTTGCCTCGTGGCGTGCCGCGCGATCGCCGCGCAGGCGGCCTCGACGTTCACGAACAGCGAGATCGGGTTCGAGAAGCCCTTGCGCCGCGGCACGTAGCAATAGGCGCAGGCCATGGCGCAGCCGTTCGAGGTCGAGGGCGCGATGAAGTGGGCGCTGCGGCCATTGGGGCGCATCGTCAGCCCCTTCTTCACGCCGAGCACCAGGGTCGAGCGCTTGATCCGGACCCAGTCCTCCACCGAGCCTTCGTTGCCGTGGAGCGCCGGGATGTTCCAGTGCGACGGCACCGCGATGCGCGTCGCGTCGGGATAGCGCGCAAGGATCTCGCGCCCGCGCGGAAACGTCTCCACCGCCGGCTCGTGGTAGATCGTGGTGACGTCGAGGAGGTCGCCGATCGTGGCCATACGCTGTCCGGCGGACCGGAACGCGGCCGCCTTCGACATATGGGGCGGGCGGGCTCGAACGACCTGTGCGGAACGCCCGAAAGCGGTGCGTTCCGCCCTGTGGCCCAACGGCGCGGCAGGGTTTTGCGGGCGACGCTAGATCCGCGAGAGCAGCTCGGCCTTCTTGTCGGCGAACTCGGCCTCGGTGAGGACGCCGCGCCCGTGAAGCTCGGCGAGCCGCTCGATCTTCGTGAACACGTCGCCGTCTGGCGCCGGCTCCGGCGCGGCCGCAGGCCGCGGTGTGGAGGCGGGGGGAGAGCAAGGTTCGGGTATAGAAGCGGCGGCGCGTGCGGGCTCGGTCGCGTCGGGGGCGAGGCGGCGCAGGGTGTCGAGGCCGATGCTCCCCTGCGGTCCCGTGAAGCGCAGGGCGCCGTTCGACTGAGAGACGCCCGAGATCTGGTGCTCGCCGGTGTCGTAGAGCGCGACGCCGGAATCGGACTCGATCGCCAGCCGCCGCGCCTCGGGGAAGTAGGCGTAGCGCAGCCCGTCCTGGGCGCCGGCGCTCGACGGCCGGCCGAGACCCGCCGGCCACCATTCGCCGCCGCCGCGCTCGCTTGCGTTCCAGCCCTGGCCGCTCCAGCCGGCGGCGGGCAGCGCGCCGGCAAGCTCGGCGCAGAGGCCGGCGACGCGGGCCTTCAGCTCGGCGTCGAACATCCGCCCGACCATGACCATGCCGCCGGAGAACCACTGGCCCATGCCGCCGAGCTCCGGGTGGTCGAACTGCGCCATCGTGCCGTTGCCGGCCTCCAGCGCCCGCAACAGGTGGCGTACCGCGTCGAGGCCGACGCCGTGGCGGTCGGCCACGATCTGCAGCCCGGAGGCGTGATCGGGGCCTTCGTCGTTCGTTGCCTCGACGCTCATGCGGTCTGCTCCGGAAGGCGCGACGCGCCCGATTGGCGCCGCGATGGGCCGCGAATGCCGGGCCGTGCCCGGGGCGAGCCCTTTCTATGGCGCGCCGCACGGGGCGGTGGAAGAACCCAGCGTGCGCAAAAATCTCAGGTGCCGGAACGGGTTCCGCCCGGATCGCGGGCTCGTGTCGCTGCGCTGCAAAAATTTCCGGCGCCCGGGAGCTTCGCCGTCGGCCGCACGTTCACAAAACGGCCCGGGGGCCCCGTCGCCGAACGTCAGGCGGCGGTCGTCGTGATGCGGCCCCGGCCGACGGAGTGAACATGGCCGACCCAATCCGAAACGTAGTCTCGACCCGCCCCGTTCGTTCGCGCATCCAGGAAGGCAAGCCCTATCCCCGCGGCGCCACCTGGGACGGCCTCGGCGTGAACTTCGCCGTCTTCTCCGCCCACGCGACCAAGGTCGAGCTCTGCCTGTTCGACGAGTCCGGCGAGAAGGAGATCGAGCGGATCGCGCTGCCCGAATACACCGACGAGGTCTGGCACGGTTACCTGCCCGACGCGCGGCCCGGCACGATCTACGGCTACCGCGTCCACGGCCCCTACGAGCCGAAGGCCGGGCACCGCTTCAACCACAACAAGCTGCTGATCGACCCCTACGCCAAGGGGCTCGTCGGCTCGATCACCTGGAACCCGGCGCTGTTCGGCTACCAGATGGAGACCGGCGACGACCTGACCTTCGACGAGCGCGACAGCGCGCCGTTCACCCGCCGCAGCCAGGTCATCGACCCGGCCTTCACCTGGGGCGCCTACCGCAAGCCGAACGTCCCGTGGGAGAAGACCATCGTCTACGAGGCCCACGTGAAGGGCCTGACCAAGAACCATCCGCGGGTGCCCGAGCGCCTGCGCGGCACCTATGCCGGTCTCGGCAACCCCGACGTGCTCGACTACATCAAGAGCCTCGGCGTGACCGCGGTGGAACTGCTGCCGGTCCACGCCTTCGTGCAGGACGACTATCTGCAGGAAAAGAACCTGGTCAATTACTGGGGCTACAACACGATCTCGTTCTTCACCCCCGCCCGTCGCTACGCGGCGGTGCCGGACTTCGCCTTCTCGGAGTTCAAGGAGATGGTCGCCCGCCTGCACGGCGCCGGCCTCGAGGTGATCCTCGACGTGGTCTACAACCACACCGCCGAGGGCAACGAGAAGGGTCCGACCCTGTCGTTCAAGGGGATCGACAACGCCTCCTACTACCGGCTGCTGCCGGGGCAGGAGCGCTACTACATCAACGACACCGGCACCGGGAACACCTTCAACCTCTCGCATCCCCGCGTGCTGCAGCTCGTCATGGACTCCCTGCGCTACTGGGCCACCGAGATGCGCGTCGACGGCTTCCGCTTCGACCTCGCCACCATCCTGGGTCGCGAGCCGCACGGCTTCGACGAGGGCGGCGGCTTCCTCGACGCCTGCCGCCAGGACCCGGTGCTGAACGACGTGAAGCTCATCGCCGAGCCGTGGGATTGCGGCCCGGGCGGCTACCAGGTCGGCGGCTTCCCGCCCGGCTGGGCCGAGTGGAACGACCGGTTCCGCGACGACGTGCGCGGCTACTGGAAGGGCGACGAGGGCCTGCTGCCGGATCTGGCCAACCGCATCACCGGCTCGGCCGACAAGTTCAACAAGCGCGGGCGCAAGCCCTGGGCCTCGGTGAACTTCCTCACCGCGCATGACGGCTTCACCCTGCACGACACCGTCGCCTACAACGACAAGCACAACGAGGCCAACGGCGAAAACAACCGTGACGGCCACTCGCACAACCTGTCGTACAATTACGGCGTCGAGGGCCCGACCGACGACCCGGCGATCCGCGCCGTGCGCCTGCGCCAGATGCGCAACATGCTCGCGACCCTGTTCCTGTCGCACGGCACGCCGATGCTGCTGGCCGGCGACGAGTTCGCGCGCACCCAGCAGGGCAACAACAACGCCTACTGCCAGGACAACGAGGTCTCGTGGATCGACTGGGGGGCGATCGGCGCCGAGGAGCGCGACCTCGCCGAGTTCACCCAGCGCCTGATCCTGCTGCGCAACGCCCTGCCGATCCTCAGCCGCGGCCGCTACCTGACCGGGCAGTACGACGAGGAGTTCGGCGTCAAGGACGTGACGTGGCTGCGCCCGGACGGGCACGAGATGGGATCTGAGAACTGGACCGACGGCGGCGCCCGCTCCCTAGCGGTGCTGCTCGACGGGCGCGCCCAGGCGTCGGGCGTGCACCGGCGCGGCGGCGATGCCACCTTGCTGATCATGTACAACGCCTACCACGACCTCGTGCAGTTCACCCTGCCCGAGTCGGTCGGCGGATCGGCCTGGACGCGCCTGCTCGACACCAACCTGCCCGACAGCCAGGAGGTCGCGAGCTTCACGTCCGGCGAGCGCTACGACGTGACCGGGCGCTCGATGCTGATGTTCGTCCTCAAGCCCGACGACACCCCCGGCGACGCGGTGACGGAGATGGAGCGCTCCTACCAGCACGTGATGCAGGCCTTCGAGCGGGCCAACATCCAAGAGGTCCATTTCCACCTCAACGACGAAGATCGCTGAACGCGGCGCCTTCCCCTCGAGCAGATGATCTGCCACGAGGGTTTGAATACAAAAAATCGGACGATCGTGGGCCGCCGCGCGTTGAAGAATCGATGCGCGGCGGCGACGCGTCGGACGGCCGTGCGTCGGGGACCCAACATCCATGCCCAAGATTCTGCTGGTCGAAGATCACGAGGAGATCTGGGATTTCCTGTCCCGCCGGCTCAAGCGTCGCGGGTACGAGGTGATCCTGGCTCATGACGGCGAGGCCGGCGTGCAGCAGGCGCGCTCGGGCCGCCCCGACGTGATCCTCCTCGACATGAACCTGCCGATCCTCGACGGCTGGTCGGCGGCCCGCGCGCTGAAGTCCGGCAGCGACACCCGCGGCATCCCGATCATCGCGCTCACCGCCCACGCCATGTCGGGCGATCGCGACAAGGCGATCCAGGCCGGCTGCGACGACTACCACCCCAAGCCCGTCGACTTCTCGAAGCTGCTCAGCCAGATCAGCGCGGCCTTGGGCGAGACCGCGACGGCGGGCTAGGGCGGTTCTCCTCCCTTCCACCTCATCCTGAGGTACCGCAGCTCAGCGGGCCTCGAAAGAGCCCTCCCGCGGTCTCGGCGGGTCCTGGAGGGCTCCTTCGCAGCCCGCTGCCGCGGGCACCTAAGGATAAGGGGCGTCGATGGGGGAACGCTCGAGCGGTCGAACACAGGCGTAACCGGAGCGTAATCCATGAGCGACGACCCCGTCACCGCGCAGCGCCTGAAGAACGGCCTGCCGGTCTTCGTCGCCCTGGCCTCGCTGCTGCTCGTCCTCGCGGTGATGGCCGCGCTGTATTTCGGGCGCGACATCCTCGTGCCGGTGACGCTGGCGATCCTGCTGAGCTTCGTCCTCGTGCCGGCGGTGCGCCTGCTCGGGCACATCCGCATGCCGCGGGTGCCGGCGGTGCTGCTGGTGGTCGTCGTGGTGTTCGGAGCACTGTTCGGGATCGGCAGCCTGATCGTGCGCGAGGGCGGGCAGCTCGTCTCCGACCTGCCGCGCTACTCCCTGGTGATGCAGGACAAGATCAAGTCCCTGCGCGGCGCCACCGCCGACACCGGCACGCTGTCGCGCATCGTCGACGTGTTCCAGGACCTGAGCGCGACGCTGTCGCCGCCGCCGCCGCCGGAGCTGAAGGGCGATCCGGGCTCGACCGGGCATCCGCTCACCGTGGAGATCCGCGCGGCGCGGGCCGGCCTCGTCGAGAACCTCCAGACCTTCGCCGGGCCGATCCTGCACCCGCTGGCCACCACCGGCCTGATCCTGATCTTCACGATCTTCATCCTGCTCCAGCGCGAGGACCTGCGGAACCGGATGATCCGGCTGGCCGGCGGCTCGGGCGACCTGCGCCGCACCACCGCGGCCATCGACGACGCGGCGCGCCGCCTCAGCCGGTTCTTCCTGGCGCAGCTCGCCCTCAACGTGGCCTTCGGCGTGGTGATCGGCGTCGGGCTGTGGTGGATCGGTGTACCGAGCCCGACCCTGTTCGGCGTGCTCGCGGCGATCCTGCGCTTCGTGCCCTATATCGGCGCCGCGATCAGCGCCCTGCTGCCGCTGGTGCTGGCGGCCTCCGTCGATCCGGGCTGGAGCATGGTGATCGCCACGGCGGCGCTGTTCCTCGTGGTCGAGCCGATCGCCGGCCACGTGATCGAGCCGCTGCTCTACGGGCACTCCACCGGGCTCTCGCCGATCGCGGTCATCCTCTCGGCGACGATCTGGACGTTCCTGTGGGGGCCGATCGGCCTCGTGCTGGCCACCCCGCTCACGGTCTGCCTCGTCGTGCTCGGCCGCCACGTCGACAGGCTCTGGTATCTCGACGTGCTGCTCGGCGACAAGCCGGCCCTCGACCCGCCCGAGATCTTCTACCAGCGCATGCTTGCCAACGACCCGGCGGAGGCGATCGACCAGGGCCGGCAGTTCCTGAAGGAGCGCGCGCTCGTCACCTACTACGACGAGGTCGTTCTGGCCGGCTTGCGGCTGGCGCAGGACGACCTGTCCCGCGGCACCCTCGACCGTGCGCGCCAGGGCGAGGTCGGCGCCGCGATTCGCACCGTGGTCGCCCGCCTCGGGACGACGCCGGTGGCCCTGCGCCCGCGCAAGGGAAAGGCGCGGACTGGGAGCTCCGAAGCCGCCGCCGCCGTCGCCGCGGCGGGGCCGGACCGTAAGGTCGCCGCCGTGGTGCTCAAGCCCGCCGACCTCGCGCCGGCCTGGCGCGGCGCGGTGCCGGTGCTCTGCGTCTCCAGCCGCGGCCCCTTCGACGAGGCGGCGACGCTGATGCTGAGCCAGACCCTCGACCGCCACGGATTGCGCTCCGAAGTGATGGCCATGTCGGCGATCCGCGGCGGCGCCCGGCCGAAGGACGCGGCCAGCCTCGCGATGATCTGCTTCTCCTATCTCGAGCCGGTGAGCCTGTCGCAGATCCGCTTCACCGTCCGGCAGGCCCGCGCCGCGGTGCCGGGCGTGCGCGTCCTCGTCGGGTTCTGGGGCGAGCGCGACCCGGCCACCCTCGACCGCCTGCGCCGGGCGACCTCCGCCGACGTCCTCGTCACCACCCTGAACGACGCGATCGAGAACGCCGTCGCCGTGTCGCGTGCGCCCGGCGTCGAGCCGGCGCGGACGGCGGCGACGCCCGTTGCCACCCTGCCGCAGGCGGCGGAGTAGTCCGGGGCGGCGTCAGCCCTCCGCCGGCAGGGCGAGCTTGATCGCGATGCCGTGGGCGTCGTGCTCGAAGATGTGGGCGACGTCGTGCACCAGCCAGCGCGACGCCTCGGCGTCGAACCCGAGGATCACGCACTCGCCGACCCGCGGCACCGGCTCGCCGGGCGCGAAGACGATCGTGCGACGGGCCGACCGGAGGCCGTGACCGGCCGAAGGATCGGGCGCGATGAACACCACGTCGATGTCGGACATGGGCCCGGATAATCTCAGGTTGCAGTCGTCAAGACTGCTGCTCGCCGACGTAGGACGCACGGGGACTTCCCGATTCGGGAAGGCGCGGCGTCGAGATCAATCCCTATCCATCCCGAGGCAAGCTGAACAGTGACGGCGGCGGCCGGATCGCCGGTTCGGGCGACAATTCGCCTTCGATCGAGTTTGGACTCCCGCTAGAAAACCTGGATCGCACGGTCGCCCCTTCGCGTTGTCGCGATGACGTCGGCTCGGAGGCTGTCCGAACAGGGGCAACGCCGCCGTGTTACCCGCCCAGCCGCACCATCACGGAGTCGCGAGACCGATGCCGACGGACGAGACCGCCCCGACATGACCCAGACGCCCGAGACCCCGCCGACCGGCCGCACCACCCGCGTCGGCGCCGGGTCCGCCACCGCCATGTCCGACCCGCGCAACGAGATCTTCTTCGCGGCCGTCGAGACGACCCGCATGCCGATGACGGTCACCGATCCGCGCCAGCCCGACAACCCGATCATCTTCGCCAACAACGCCTTCCTGGCGATGTCCGGCTACGGCCAGGAGGAGATCATCGGCCGCAACTGCCGCTTCCTGCAGGGGGCGGAGACGGACCGCGAGGCGGTGGCGCAGGTCCGGGCGGCGATCGACGAGCGGCGCGAGTACAGC
Source organism: Methylobacterium sp. WL120 (assembly GCF_008039465.1). Taxonomy (NCBI): domain Bacteria; kingdom Pseudomonadati; phylum Pseudomonadota; class Alphaproteobacteria; order Hyphomicrobiales; family Methylobacteriaceae; genus Methylobacterium; species Methylobacterium sp. WL120. The sequence goes on from NZ_VRUT01000005.1 coordinate 59,064, forward strand.
ACCGAGATCCTGAACTACCGCAAGGACGGCTCGACCTTCTGGAACGCGCTGTTCGTCTCCCCGCTCTACGACACCAACGGCGAGCTGCTGTACTTCTTCGCCTCGCAGCTCGACGTGTCGCGCCGGCGCGACGCCGAGGAGGCTTTAGGCCAGGCTCAGAAGATGGAGGCGCTGGGCCAGCTCACCGGCGGCATCGCGCACGACTTCAACAACCTGCTCCAGGTCATCGTCGGCTACGTCGACATCCTCAGCGCCGGGTTGGAGAAGCCCGACGCCGACAAGGCCCGGCTGGGGCGCGCCGCCGACAACATCCGGCAGGCCGCGCAGCGCGCCACGACCCTGACGCAGCAGCTCCTCGCCTTCTCGCGCAAGCAGCGGCTGGAGGGCCGCGCGGTCAACCTCAACGCCCTGATCGGGGGAATGCGCGACATGGTCGCCCGCTCCGTCGGCGACGCCGTCACCGTCGCCTACGACCTGGCGCCGGACCTGTGGAACTGCCGCGTCGACCCGACCCAGGCCGAGGTCGCGCTGCTCAACGTGATGATCAACGCCCGCGACGCGATGCCGGAGGGCGGGCCGATCCGGGTCGTCACCGAGAACCTCGACGTATCCGAGCGCGAGATCACCGGGACCGGCCCCCTGCGCGCCGGGCGCTACGTCCAGGTCTCGATCACCGACGGCGGCACCGGCATGCCGCCCTCGGTGCTGACCCGCGTGATGGACCCGTTCTTCACCACCAAGGAGGAGGGCAAGGGCACCGGCCTCGGCCTCTCGATGGTCTACGGCTTCGCCAAGCAATCGGGCGGAGCCGCGAAGATCGAATCGGTTTTGGGGGAGGGCACCACCGTGCGCCTGTCCTTCCCGGTGACCGAGACCGGGGTGAAGGAGGCGCCCAAGCCGCCCGCCCGCACCACCGAGCGCCAGGGCACCGAGACCATCCTGATCGTCGACGACCGCGAGGACGTGGCCGAGCTCGCCCGCACGATCCTGCGCGACTTCGGCTACGTCACGCTGATGGCCGGGAACGGGCGCGAAGCGCTCGAGATCCTCGACGGCAACGACCGCATCGACATGATCTTCACCGACCTGATCATGCCGGGCGGCATGAACGGGGTGATGCTCGCCCGCGAGGCGCGCCGCCGGCAGCCGCGCCTCAAGGTGCTGCTCACCACCGGCTACGCCGAGGCGAGCCTGGAGCGAACCGACGTCGGGGGATCCGAGTTCGACGTGTTGAACAAGCCCTACCGCCGGACCGACCTGATCCGCCGCGTGCGCGCGGTCCTCGACGGGCCGACCGGAACCGGCTGAGGCGCCGTTCGCCGCACCGCACGAGGTTTCGCCATGCCCCAGGGTGACAAGAGCAAATACACCGACAAGCAGGTCCGCAAGGCCGAGCACATCGCGCAATCCTATGAAAAGCGCGGCGTGCCCGAGGAGCAGGCCGAAGCCCGCGCCTGGGCGACCGTCAACAAGGACGACGGCGGCGGCAAGAAGCCTGGCGGCTCGGGCCGCGGCAAGGCCACCGACCACCCGGCCGCGCATGCGGGCGGCGAGAAGGGTGGCGAGAAAGGCGGAAAGGCCTCGGCCGCGCGCACGCCGGAGCAGCGTTCGGCCTCCGCCAGGAAGGCGGCCGCGACTCGCAAGGCACGCAAGGCAACCTGAAGCCGCGCCGTTTCGGTCGCCATCACCCTCGGATGGGGCTACCGTGCACGCGGCGTTCGCACCCGCCTTTGGCCAAAAGTCCGGCTTGCCATCGCCGCTCGACTGTCCTTGGCTGCGGCCGGAACGCGAAAAGTCCGAAAAAGAGCCGGCACGCCATGCCGGAGCCGCACGGAGGAACAGCACCATGAACAAGCCGGAATTCCTGGCCGACGCCAAGACCAAGTCGCCGTTCTCGGCCCGCTACGACAACTTCATCGGCGGGCAGTGGGTGGCGCCGGCGAACGGCCGTTACTTCGAAAACACCTCGCCGATCACCGGCCGCGTCATCTGCGAGGTCGCCCGCTCGGACGCGCAGGACGTGGAGAAGGCGCTCGACGCCGCCCACGCCGCCAAGGACGCCTGGGGCCGCACCTCGGCCGGCGAGCGCGCCCGCATCCTCAACAAGATCGCAGACCGGATGGAGGAGAACCTCGACCTGATCGCGCTCGCCGAGACCTGGGACAACGGCAAGCCGATCCGCGAGACGGTGAACGCCGACATCCCGCTCGCCATCGACCACTTCCGCTACTTCGCCGGCTGCATCCGCGCCCAGGAAGGCGGCATCTCCGAGATCGACCACGACACGGTGGCCTACCACTTCCACGAGCCGCTCGGCGTCGTCGGGCAGATCATCCCGTGGAACTTCCCGATCCTGATGGCGGTGTGGAAGGTCGCCCCGGCGCTCGCCGCCGGCAACTGCATCGTCCTCAAGCCCGCCGAGCAGACCCCCGCCTCGATCCTCGTGGTGATGGAGCTGATCGCCGACCTGCTGCCGCCGGGCACGCTCAACGTCGTCAACGGCTTCGGCCTTGAATGCGGCAAGCCGCTGGCCTCCTCGCCCCGCATCGCCAAGATCGCCTTCACCGGCGAGACGACGACGGGCCGGCTGATCATGCAGTACGCCTCGCAGAACCTGATCCCGGTGACGCTGGAACTGGGCGGCAAGTCGCCGAACATCTTCTTCGCGGACGTGGCCAACGAGGACGACGACTTCTTCGACAAGGCGCTCGAAGGCTTCACCATGTTCGCCCTCAACCAGGGCGAGGTCTGTACCTGCCCGAGCCGCGCGCTGGTGCACGAGTCGATCTACGACCGGTTCATGGAGCGTGCGGTTAAGCGCGTCGAGGCGATCACGCAGGGCTCGCCGCTCGATCCCGCGACCATGATCGGCGCGCAGGCCTCGTCCGAGCAGATGGAGAAGATCCTCTCCTACATCGACATCGGCCGGCAGGAGGGCGCCAAGGTGCTCACCGGCGGCGCACGCAACGTGAAGGACGGCGAGTTCGCCGACGGCTTCTACGTGCAGCCGACGGTGCTCCAGGGCCACAACAAGATGCGGATCTTCCAGGAGGAGATCTTCGGGCCGGTGCTCTCGGTGACGACCTTCAAGGACGACGCCGACGCGCTCAGTATCGCCAACGACACGCTCTACGGCTTAGGGGCCGGCGTGTGGACCCGCGACGGCACCCGCGCCTACCGCTTCGGCCGCTCGATCCAGGCCGGCCGCGTCTGGACCAATTGCTACCACGCCTACCCGGCGCACGCGGCCTTCGGCGGCTACAAGCAGTCCGGCATCGGCCGCGAGAACCATCGCATGATGCTCGACCACTACCAGCAGACCAAGAACATGCTGGTGAGCTACTCGGCCAAGAAGCTCGGCTTCTTCTAGGCCGGCCTGGCTCCGGCCCACGGGCTGGCGCTTTCGACTTCGAGACGACTTCGCCCCGGCCCTCGCGGCCGGGGCGTTTTCGCTGGCGCCCACCACTGCATTTCGGCGCCGCGCGAACCACATGGGATCAAGAAAACGTGCGGATGGGAGCGGACATGACGGACACGGCGACGATCGCCACCACCGCCGAGCAGGCCGGCGTCGACGGGACGCCGCTGCGGGTCACCGCGACCCCGGCCGCCCTGGAGCTCATCGCCGAGCTTCGCTCAGAGCACGGCCCGGTGATGTTCCACCAGTCGGGCGGCTGCTGCGACGGCTCCTCGCCGATGTGCTATCCGGTGGGCGACTTCATCATCGGCGACGGCGACGTGCATCTCGGCCAAGTCGGGGGCGCGGACTTCTTCATCAGCCGCTCGCAGTTCGCGGTCTGGAAACACACCCACATCCTGCTCGACGTGGTGCCCGGACGCGGCGGCATGTTCTCCCTGGAGAACGGCCGTGAGAAGCGCTTCCACATCCGCTCACGCCTGTTCACGGCGGCCGAGAACGCTGCGCTCGACGGCGCCTGCAAGCTTTAAGCGCGGGTCTGACCACGATCGGTGACAAGGGTTCCTCCCTTTTCCCAACCCACCACCTCATCTTGAGGTGCCGCGTCAGCGGCCTCGAAAGAGGCTCCAGAGATCGCGCTATCCCTGGAGGCCTCCTTCGAGGCTTCCGCCTAGCGAAAGCGCCTCAGGATGAGGTGGTGAGTGGGATCGGTCGTGGAACGGGCTCTGAGCGACCGCGCTCAGCGCGCCTCGGACCGCTCCTCCGCCAGCCGCTCGGCGCGGGTGCGCTCGTCGGCGGTGAGGCCGACAAGCGTCTGGTCGAGCCAAGCGTCCGACAGGCCCTGGCCGGCCGCGGTGAGGTTCCAGGCCGCGGCCTCGACCATGTTCTTGGGCACGCCGCGCCCGGTGGCGTAGAGCCGGGCGACGCGGTTCTGCGCGATGGCGTTGCCGCGGGACGCCGCGTGCAGGAAGTAGCGGGCGGCGCGGCCCTCGTCCTTCGGCAGGCCCTTGCCGTTGAACAGCAGGATCGCGAACTCGACCTCGCCGGCGAGGTCGCCGTTGTCGGCCGCCCGCCGGAACAGCTCCGCCGCCTTGGTCGCGTCCTGCGGCACACCGCGGCCCTGCAGGTAGAGCACGCCGAGATCGTGCTGGGCCGGGCCGATCTCGCCGTCGGACGCCTTGCGGAACATCGCCGCCGCGCGGGTCTGGTCGGCCTCGGTGCCGCTGGCGAGCAGCAGCAAGGCGAGGTTGTAGGCCGCCGTCGGCGAGCCGTGCTCGGCCGCCTGCTCGAGCCAGCGCCGGCCGGCCTTCGGGTCCTTGGGAACGCCGCGGCCGTCGAGGGACATCAGGCCCAGCGACGACATCGCGCCGGGCTCGCCCTGCGCCGCCGCGAGGCGGTACCAGTCGGCGGCCTTGACCGGGTCGGGGCGGATGCCGAGGCCCTGGTTGTACAACTCGCCGAGCAGCGTCATCGCCGCCGCGTCCTTGCGGTCGGCCTCGATCCGCTTCGTCGCCTCGCGGAACGCGGTCACGTACTGCCCGCGCTGGTAGGCGCCGTAGGCGAAGTCCGGCGTGCGGTCGGTCGGCGGCGGGCGGGCGCCACCGGAATAGCCGACGGTGTAGGGGGTCGGCAGCTCCCGCATCGGCGGCTTGACCGGGTCGGTGCCCGGCGTCCGGGTCGGCTCGATCGCGCTGGGCGCCGCCATCGCCCCGCCGCCGGCCAGGAGCAGCGCGAGGGTGCTCGAAGCGAGCCGCCTCACGAGGCCGCCTCCGAGAGCGCGGCCTGCACGCGGGCGACGCCTGCGGGGTCGCCCATCCACAGCCCGCTCTCCAGCCCGACGAACTCGGCGCCGGTCGCCGCGAGCGCCGCGACCTCGGCCTCGGCGCAGGCGACGCCGATGCACGGCGTCTCGAAGATTTCGGCCCACCACGCGGTGCGCTCGTGCACGCCCTCTGCGCCGGCGGCGACGCCGTCGGGGTAGAGGCCGCCGAACATCAGGTAGTCGATGCCGGCCTCGCCCGCATCCATCGCCGCGTGCCGGGTCTCGATCCCGCCGACGCCGAGGATGCGGCCGTCGCGCAGACGCCCGCGCAGCTCCTGCAGCGTGCCTTCCTCCGGCTTGTCGACGTGGATGCCATCCGCCCCGCCCCGCGCCGAGATGCTGACGAGGTCGCCCGCGAAACCCGGGGCGGCGACGACCAGCGCCGCGCCGGCCGCCTGCACCGCGGGCGCGACGCGTTTCACCAGGGCGATCAGGCTGCGCTCGTCCGCGGGTGCCAGCCGCAGGATCACCGCGGCCACGTCGCCCGCGGCGCAGGCCCGCTCCAGCGCGGGCACCAGCGCATCGACATGCTCCGCCCCGACATGGTGCGGCGTCAGCAGGGTGAGGCGGGGTGCGTCGGTCATGCGCCCTGATACCGCCGCGGAGGGCGTCGGGGAAGCGGAGAGGAGCGTTGCGGCCCTGGCAAAGAGAGGTCGAAGTCTCGATCGAGCGTCCTCGCACGTGCCCGTCATTCCGGGGCTGCGCAGCAGAGCCCGGAATCCAGAACCATAGGTCGTGATCGAGAATGCACCGTCGGCGGCTCTGGATTCCGGGCGCGCCTCACGGCGCCCTGGAATGACGGTGTCGGGGCGGTAAAAGGGGGCTTTCCCTTACCGCCCAGATCGAAGGCGCCGCCTCAGTCCGCGGTGATCTTCGGGTCGAGGGAGCCGTTGGCGTAGCGCTTGGCCATGGCGGAGACCGAGATCGGGCGGATCTTCGAGCCCTGGCCGGCGGTGCCGAACTCCTCGAAGCGCTGCTTGCACAGCTTGGTCATCGCCTCCATGGCGGGCTTGAGGTACTTGCGCGGATCGAACTCGGCCGGGTTCTCGGCGAGCACCTTCCGGATCTGGCCGGTCAGCGCCATGCGGTTGTCGGTGTCGATGTTGATCTTGCGCACGCCGTGCTTGATCCCGCGCTGGATCTCGGCCACCGGCACGCCCCAGGTCGGCTTCATCTGGCCGCCGTACTGGTTGATGATGTCCTGCAGATCCTGCGGCACCGAGGACGAGCCGTGCATGACGAGGTGGGTCGTCGGCAGGCGCCGATGGATCTCCTCGATCACGTTCATCGCGAGCACGTCGCCGTCGGGCTGGCGGGTGAACTTGTAGGCGCCGTGGCTGGTGCCCATCGCCACCGCCAGCGCGTCGACCTTGGTCGCCTGCACGAACTTCACCGCTTCTTCCGGGTCGGTGAGCAGCTGGTCGTGCGAGAGCGTGCCTTCGAAACCGTGGCCGTCCTCGGCCTCGCCCTCGCCGCTCTCGAGCGAGCCGAGCACGCCGAGCTCGCCCTCCACCGAGACGCCGGCCCAGTGCGCCATCTCCGAGACCTTGTGGGTGATGCCGACGTTGTAGGCGTAGTCGGCCGGCGTCTTGCCGTCGGCCTTCAGCGACCCGTCCATCATCACCGAGGTGAAGCCGTACTGGATCGCGGTGGCGCAGGTAGCCTCGTCGCTGCCGTGGTCGAGGTGCATGCAGACGGGGATGTGCGGATAGATCTCGACGAGGCCGTCGATCAGCTTGGCCAGCACGATGTCGTTGGCGTAGGCGCGCGCGCCCTTGCTCGCCTGCAGGATCACCGGGGAATCGGTGGCGTCGGCGGCCGCCATGATGGCGAGCCCCTGCTCCATGTTGTTCATGTTGAAGGCCGGCACGCCGTAGCCGTACTCGGCGGCGTGATCGAGAAGCTGCCTCAACGTGATCCGCGCCATCGTCCGTGCTCCGTCTTAGGTCTGGTCGGGTCTGTGGGGAGAACGCCGCCGCGGCCCGGATGGATCGTGCGGGACGGCGCGAAAATCGCCGGAAAAGTCGGCTGTTGAAACTCAGCTCTTGGCGCGCAGGGCCTCGACGCCCGGAAGCGTCTTGCCCTCCAGCCATTCGAGGAAGGCGCCCCCGGCGGTCGAGATGTAGGAGAAGGTCTCCGAGACGCCCGCATGGTTCAGCGCGGCCACCGTATCGCCCCCGCCGGCGACCGAGACGAGCTTGCCAGACGCCGTGCGCTCGGCCGCGTGCCGGGCGGCCGCCACGGTGGCGGCATCGAACGGCGTCAGCTCGAAGGCGCCGAGCGGGCCGTTCCACACCAGCGTCGCGGCCTCGTCGATCGCCGCGTCGATCAGGGCGACGGATTTCGGCCCGGCGTCGAGGATCATGCCGCCCTCGGGCACCGCGTCGACCGAGACGGTCTCGTGGGCCGCGTTCGCCTTGAACTCGGAGGCGACGACGGCGTCGACCGGCAGGATGATCCGGCACTTGGCGGCCTCGGCCGCGGCGATGATGCGCAGGGCGGTCTCGGCGAGGTCCTTCTCGCACAGCGACTTGCCGACGGGCTTGCCCTGCGCGTGCAGGAAGGTGTTGGCCATGCCGCCGCCGATCACCAGCATGTCGACCTTGGCGACGAGGTTCTCGAGCAGGTCGATCTTCGAGGAGACCTTGGCGCCGCCGACTAGAGCGATCACCGGGCGGGCCGGGGCTTCGAGGCCCTTGGTCAGGGCGTCGAGCTCGGCCTGCATCAGGCGGCCGGCATAGGCCGGCAGGCGGTGGGCGAGGCCCTCCGTCGAGGCGTGCGCCCGGTGGGCGGCCGAGAACGCCTCGTTGACGTAGACGTCGCCGTTGGCGGCGAGCGCGTCGGCGAAGGCTGCGTCGTTCGTCTCCTCGCCGGCATGGTAGCGGGTGTTCTCGAGGAGCAGCACGTCGCCGTCCTTCATCGCCGCGATCGCCGCCGACGCGGCGGGGCCGACGCAATCCTCGGCGAAGGCGACGGCGCTTCCGAGCTTGTCGGACAGGGTGGCGACGACGGGGGCTAGCGAATCCTTGGGATCGCGCTTGCCCTTCGGCCGGCCGAAATGGGCGAGCAGCACCACCTTGCCGCCTTGCCCGGCGATCTCGCGGATCGTCGGCACCACGCGCTCGATCCGGGTCGCGTCGGTGACGCGGCCGCCCTCCATCGGGACGTTGAGGTCGACGCGGAGCAGGACCCGCTTGCCCGCCAGCGAGCCGGAATCGTCGAGGGTGCGGAAGGCGGTCATGCGGTCCTGCTCTGTCGGTGTCGGGTCAGCGCGCGGGCGACGTGGCGGACGACGTGGCGGGGGCTTGGGCCGCAGGCGCGGTGGCGTTCGCCCGCGGCGGCAGCAGGCTGTCGAGGTTGAGCCGCTGCACGGCGACCATCAGCACCACGGTGAGCACGGCGGTGATGATCGCGGTGAGCACCAGGGCGCCGGTGCCGGGCAGGCGCCGCGTGCGCTCGGTCAGGCCGCGCATCTCGGAGCGGAGCGCGGCGAGGTCGGACTGGCGGGCGGCCTCGTTCATGCGGTTCGAGGCGCCCTCGACCTTGTCCTCGACGCGGGTCAGCAGAGACTCGGAGCGGGCGTACTTGTCCTCGATGCGCGAGGTCTTGTCCTCGATCCGGGCGAGCTGGTCGAACAGCTGGTTGGCGGCGATCGGCGTCGCCACGGAGGCGCCGGGAATCGCGGGCTTCGCCTCCACGCCGCTGGTTTCCACGGGCGTGGTCGCCGCCGGGATGAAGTCCTGTCCGGTCGCGGTCTTGGGGGCGTCGGTCATGCGTGTCGGACCCTTGCTCGTCTGCGGTTCGGAAGGCGGCCCGGCGCCTCGTGGAGCCGGGCTTGGTCGCGAAACCGCCGGCCCGCGGGTGGCGCCCGCGAGCCGGCCGGGTGAACGGATCAGATCAACGCGTCAGATCAGCTTGGCCATCGCCACTGCCGTGTCGGCCATGCGGTTCGAGAAGCCCCACTCGTTGTCGTACCAGGCGAGGATGCGGACGAAGGTGCCGTCCATGACCTTGGTCTGGTCGAGGTGGAAGGTCGAGGAGTGCGGGTCGTGGTTGAAGTCGATCGAGACGTTGGGCTGGTCGGTGTAGGCCAGCACGCCCTTGAGCGGGCCGTCGGCCGCCGCCACGATCGCCGCGTTGATCTCCTCGACGGAGGTGGCGCGCTTGGCGGTGAATACGAGGTCGACCGCCGAGACGTTCGGCGTCGGCACGCGGATCGAGGTCCCGTCTAGCTTGCCCTTCAACTCGGGCAGCACGAGGCCGACGGCCTTGGCGGCGCCGGTCGAGGTCGGGATCATCGAGAGCGCGGCGGCGCGGGCCCGATAGAGGTCCTTGTGCATCTGGTCCAGCGAGGGCTGGTCGTTGGTGTAGGAGTGGATCGTGGTCATGAAGCCGCGCTCGATCCCGACGAGGTCGTTGAGGACCTTCGCCACCGGCACCAGGCAGTTCGTGGTGCACGAGGCGTTCGAGATCACGTGGTGGTCGGCGGTGAGCTGGTCGTGGTTCACGCCGTAGACGACCGTCAGGTCGGCGCCGTCGGCGGGCGCCGAGACGATGACGCGCTTGGCGCCGGCGTCGAGGTGGGCCTTGGCCTTGTCCTTCGAGGTGAAGATGCCGGTGCATTCGAGCGCGATGTCGACGCCGAGCTCGCGGTGCGGCAGCTCGGCCGGGTTGCGCACGGCGGTGACGCGGATGCGGTTGCCGTCGACGACGATGTAGTCGCCGTCGACCACGACCTTGGCGTTGAACCGGCCGTGGATCGAGTCGAAGCGCAGCAGGTGCGCGTTGGTCTCGACCGGCCCGAGGTCGTTGATCGCCACGACCTCGATGTCCTTGCGGCCGGCCTCGTGGATCGCGCGCAGCACGTTGCGGCCGATGCGCCCGAACCCGTTGATGGCAACCTTCACCGTCACGGCGTGACTCCTTCCCGAGATGGGGCGCCACCTAGCGGGCGCCGCTCGATGATACCGGGGCGGCGCGTCGGCCGTCCGGTGCTGCGGCCGGCTCTATGAACCGCCGAATTGAACCTGGGATGAACCGACGCGAGGACCGGGCACGGGTCGCCGGGGACCATCCGTGAGACGGACGACGCGGGCGAGGGCCTCGGGACTGGCACGGGTCGGATATCCGGGCAGAGGATGCGCGCGAGGACAGGCCCTGCGCGTGCGGCGGGTCTCTAACATGGTGCCTCGGGCTGTCAAAGTGCACGCGGTGGCTGTGCGCGCGCAAGCCCTGACAATCCGGACGGCCTGACCGGGCGGGATCGTCCCGACGCGGATTTGCCTGGGCGTGCGGTCGGAATCGGCTGGAAATCCGCTGCGGCTTAGGGGAAACCTGCCCTCGACCATGAGCGAGCCCGCCAGCCCCCCGACCGATCCGCCCGGCGACGACGCTGCCGGGCCCGACTCCGCCGGGCACGACTCGGCCGGGCACGACTCGGCCGGGCACGACTCGGCCGGGGACGCCCTGCGCAGGCTCGATGCGGCGTTGCTGCAGCTCGAGGCCGCCGTCGCGCGCCGGCTCGAGGCGGAGGCGAACCCCGCCGACGTCGAGGCGGAGCGCGCGATCATGGCCGAGGACCGCGCCCGGCTCGCCGCCGCCCTCGACGCGGCGAGCGCCCGGCTCGCCGAGGTCGAGACCGTCGCGGACACGGTCGGCCGCCGGCTGGAGCGGGCGATCGGCACCGTGGAAGGCGTGCTCGGCCGCCCGGACCCTTGACCGGAGGCGGTTGGCGCGCGCCCAATCCTCCGTCGACCCGACCGCCCGCGTCCGTTCCGAAGCCCGCATGCCCCAGATCAGCGTCACCATCGACGGCAAGAGCTACCGCATGGCCTGCGGCGACGGCGAGGAGGCGCATTTGTCCGCGCTCGCCGCCGACCTCGGCGCGCGGGTCGCCGACATGCGCAAGGCCTTCGGCGAGATCGGCGACATGCGCCTCCAGGTGATGGCGGCGCTGACCATCGCCGACGAGGTCTCCGAGCTGAAGCGCCGGCTCTCGGTGGCGGAAGCCGAGGCCGAACGCCTGCGGGCGGAGACGGCCGCCGCGGGCGCGGCGCAGGCGGACCAGTCGGCCCGCGTCGCCGACGGCGTCTCGAAGGCCGCCGAGCGGATCGAGCGGATGGCGCGGGCGCTCGCCGCCACCGCCGGACCGGCAGGCGCCGACTTGCGCTGAGCCAGCCGACTTGCGCTGAGCCAGCCGACCTGCGCCGAGCTGCGACGCCCGGTCGATGAACCTTGGCGGGCCGGCGCCGCGTTGACGGGCCGACGCGGCGTTCCCGCCGCCCGAAAAAGGCTCCCCATGACCATGACGATCGCCGGCACGCGTGCCGGCTTCCGCGCACGCCTGCTGCTCGGCGGAGCGTTGCTCGCCGGAAGCGCGCTCGCCGGCCCCGCCGTCGCGCAGGACATGCCCGCACCGCAGAAGGGCGCCGCGCCGGGTCTGACCAAGGTGGCGAGCTTCGAGCATCAGGTGACCGGCGTCACCGTCTCGAAGGACGGGCGGATCTTCGTGAACTTCCCGCGCTGGACCGAGGACACCGCCGTCTCGGTCGCGGAGCTGAAGGACGGCACGCTGACGCCGTTCCCCGACGCCGAATGGAACGGATGGCGCAACGCTAAGAAGGACCAGGTGGATGCCCGCAACCATTGGGTCTGCGTGCAGAGCGTCGTCGCCGACCCGAAGGGCAACCTCTGGGTGCTCGACCCGGCGGCGCCGGCGATGGCGGCCGTGGTCAAGGACGGGCCGAAGCTCGTCGAGATCGATCTGAAGACCAACAAGCCGGCGCGCACCATCGCCTTCGACGAGGCGGTGGCGCCGCAGGGCTCCTACCTGAACGACGTGCGCTTCTCCCCCGACGGCAAGACCGCCTACCTCACCGATTCCGGCGCGAGCGGCGCCCTGGTGGTGGTCGACCTCGACAGCGGCAAGGCGCGCCGCCTTCTCGACGGCGATCCGACCACCATGCCCGACAAGAGCGTGACGGTGAGTTACGACGGCAAGCCGCTGCGCCGCCCCGACGGACGCGGCGTCGAGTTCGCCGCCGACGGCCTCGCGCTCTCGCCCGACGGCAAGACGCTCTACTGGCAGGCGATCAAGGGCAAGACGCTCTACAGCCTGCCAACCGACGCGCTCACCGGCTGGCTGACGTCGTCCGTCGTGCCGAGCGCGCTCACCGACAAGAGCCTCTCGGGCAAGGTCGAGACGGTAGGCGAGAACGGCCCCGCCGACGGCCTGATCATCAGCCGCCACGACGGCCGGATGTACGTCACCGCGCCGGAGGAGAACGCGGTGAAGGTGCGCGACCTCACGGCCAAGGGCGGGACGCCGACGGTGCTGGTCCAGGACTCGCGCATGCGCTGGCCCGACACCTTCGCCGAGGCACCGGACGGCACCATCCTGTTCACCACCTCGCACATCCAGGATTCGGCCTTCTACAAGCCGGACGCGCCGGCGGCCCTGCCGACCGAGCTGTGGAGCATCAAGCCGGGCGCAGCCGAGGCGACGGGTTCGACGACGGCACCGAAGTAGAGCGGACACCTTCCCCTCTCCCCGCAAGCGGGGCGAGGGGGAGGCACGGTGATCGGTCCACCCACGGTCTCGATAGGCGCCAGCCGACATCTTGGTGAATGGGCCTACAGCAAACGAAAAAGGCCCGACCTCCCGGTCGAGCCTTTTTCATCTGAGCCGATGCGAACCTCAGCCCGCGTAAGCCCCACCCGTCGTCTGCGGAAAGCGATCCGCGAGCGCCCGGCGAAGCTTTTCCAACGCGCGGTTCTCGATCTGGCGGACGCGCTCCTTGGAGATGCCGAGGCGGTGGCCCAGCGCCTCCAGGGTGGCCTGGTCCTCGGCGAGCCGGCGCTCGCGCAGGATGCGCAGCTCGCGCTCGGACAGGACGGTGAGAGCCTGCTGCAGCCAAAGGTGGCGGCGCTCGCCGTCGACCGTGGCTGTGACGGTCTCGTCGGGCAGGGCCGCACCGTCGACAAGGAAGTCCATGCGCTCGGACGAAGCTTCGCTTTCCTCGCCGACCGAGGCGTTGAGCGACATGTCGGGACCGGAAAGCCGGGCGTCCATCAGCGCCACGTCCTCGCGCGACACGCCGATGGCGGTGGCGATGCGACGGTGGATCTCGTCGCCGACACGCTCCTCGGTCGATTGCATCAATCGGGCGCGCAGGCGGCGCAGGTTGAAGAACAACGCCTTCTGGGCGGAACTCGTGCCGCCGCGGACGATCGACCAATTGCGCAAGATGTAGTCCTGGATCGAGGCGCGGATCCACCAGGTGGCGTAGGTCGAGAATCGCACCTCGCGCTCCGGCTCGAACCGGGCCGCGGCCTCCATCAGACCGACATGGCCCTCTTGGACGAGATCGGCCATCGGCAACCCATAGTGGCGGAAGCGCCCGGCCAGCGCGATCACGAGGCGCATATGCGCGGAGATCAGCTTGTGCAGGGCGCGCTCGTCGCGGTCGTCCTTCCAGCTCACCGCAAGGCCACGTTCCTCGTCCCGCTGGAGGAACGGCGCTTCCATCGCGGTGCGAATGAACTGCCGACGAATTCCCGCGATTTCCGCCATTCCGCCTGCCTCTTTCTTCCAAGCGCTTCTGCGGCCTCGACCGCGTCCTGCGGACTCACCGGTACGATCCGGGCATCCACGCAAGGCACCGGACAACGGGAAGGTGAAGGCGATGGTTCCGCGGCGATGCAACAGGGCGCGCGATGCCCGGTTCCGCGGCGCGCACGATTCCGCGAGCGGGTGTTGCCGGACGGCTCCAGCCGACATGCGCTTTGGGGGCCGGCCCAAAGAAAAAGCCCGGCGCTGGCGCACCGGGCTCGGTCGACGATGGAAGGGCCGGAAAGGGTCCGGCCGGGTCGGCGCGCCCTCAGGCGGCCTCTTCCTGGATGGCCTCGTCGACGTCGGTCTCGGCTTCCGCCTCGGCCTTGCCGCGGCGGGGCGACTTCTGCAGGCTCTGGTCGATGAGCTTGAGCGCCTCGGTCTCGGTAATGCGGTTGACGGTCGAGATCTCACGCACGATCCGGTCGAGGGCGGCCTCGTAGAGCTGGCGCTCGCTGTAGGACTGCTCGGGCTGGGCCTCGGAGCGGAACAGGTCGCGCACCACCTCGGTGACCGAAAGCAGGTCGCCGGAATTGATCTTGGCCTCGTATTCCTGGGCGCGGCGCGACCACATCGTCCGCTTGACGCGGGCGCGGCCGGTCAGCACGTCGAGGGCCTTCTTCACCAGCTCCGGCTCGGCGAGCTTGCGCATGCCGACGCTGTTGGCCTTCGCGGTGGGGACGCGCAGGACCATCTTGTCCTTCTCGAAGGAGACGACGAACAGCTCGAGCTTGTAGCCGGCGATCTCCTGCTCTTCGATCGCGGTGATGCGGCCGACGCCGTGGGCGGGATAGACCACCGCCTCGCCGGTCTTGAATCCCTGGCGGCCCGTCGTCGGCTTCTTGGCTGTTGTCATGCGAGAAGGGCCTCCAGAACAAAGCGCGGGGGGTTGCAAGCACCCGCGTGACCATGTCTTCCGGGACGGGACACCCGGCTTCCGACGCCCGACCGACGCCGCCGACCAGACAGGTCGGGCAGGCGGAGGCTCCCAGGCGAGCCGTGCGCAGCCCATGATAGAACAACCGCCGAAGGCAACGCCTCCAGCGGTCGAGCGCGTGCATCCTGTGATCCCGGGTGATCCGGGTTTCGCGTTTTGGAACGCGGCAGGCGGCACTTCAGGCGCAAGCGACGGCAGAAGGATTGTCTATCACAAATCAACGGTCGAATCAAAGCAGCGCGACGCACCCCGGACGGTTCGGGACCATCCGGAGCGCGTTATGCACGGGTTCGCTGGGGCCGGCCGCGGGCCGGCGAGGCAAACGCAAGGCAACCCGAAGGCCAGCCGCCGCGTCGATACGCGGGATCGTGCCGGCTTGTTCAGTCGCCGGTGCCGGGGGCGGCGGAGAAGTGGGCCTCGAACTTGCCGGCCACGCCGTCCCAATCCTTGGCGTCGCCGGGCGCGTCCTTCTTCTGGGTGATGTTCGGCCAGTCCTTGGCGTAGTCGGCGTTGACCTTGAGCCAGGTCTCGAGGTTCGGCTCGGTGTCCGGCTTGATCGCCTCGGCCGGGCATTCCGGCTCGCAGACGCCGCAATCGATGCACTCGTCGGGGTGGATGACGAGCATGTTCTCGCCTTCGTAGAAGCAGTCCACCGGGCAGACTTCCACGCAGTCCATGTACTTGCACTTGATGCAATTGTCGGTGACGACGTAGGTCATGGTGCGATTTTCGTCCTCGATCCGCGCTGGCCGCATCCGCGGCCGCCGGGGGCTCGAACGGTCTCGCGGGCGGGCGAAGGCGCGTTCGGCTTGCGTGTCGACGGGCCCTCGTAGGCGGCCCTTGGATGGGAAGGGCTCTAGCCCCTGCCAAAGGGGCTGACAAGCGCAGCCATGCCGCAACCTGGCCGCCGCACGGGACTGTGGCTTGTCTACAATGATTCCAGGGGCGGGCCGGGCTCTACAGAGAGAGGGGCCGGAGCCTCGTCGCCCCCGGCGGCGAGGTCCGCGTAGAGCAGCCGGGCGACCGGGGCCGAGCCGCGATGCGTCCCGAGGTCCAGGACCCGCAGGATGAGAGTGGCGTGGGCGGCGGCGACCGTCAGCACGTCGCCGACGGCCAGCCCCTTGGCCGGCAAGGTGGTCCGCGTCCCGTTGAGGCGGACGTGGCCGTCTTCCACGAGGCGGGCGGCGAGCGCGCGGGACTTCGCGAACCGCGCGAACCACAGCCACTTGTCCAGCCGCTGCCGCCCTTCCTTCATGCAGACCGGCTGTGCCTCAGCGCTTGCCGCCTTCGCCGGATTCCAGCTGCGCCTTCAGGGCGGCGAGCTTGGCGAAGGGCGAATCGGGATCGGGCGCCCGCTCGCGGCGCGGGGGCCGGGCATCCGGTCGAAGGCCGGCATGGCGCGGCTCGTCGCGGCGGTCGGGCCGGGCGCCGGGCTCGAAG